>NZ_JAJB01000029.1:0-127216 GCF_000583215.1 Brevibacterium sp. VCM10 | reverse complement strand
CTGGGCCGCCGTCAGGTAGCAATTAGTGGTCAGAAGCTGGGGAGGACAGAGCCGTCGGCCCACTTGTCCTCGATGAACTTCTTCACTTCGGGGGAGTGGAGCAGCTCGTCGAGCTTCCCCAAGTTCTCGTCGTCCTTGTTCTCCGTGCGCACGGCGAGGAAGTTGCCATAGGGGTTGTCCTCGGCCTTCTCGAGCAGGATGCCGTCCTCGGCCGGGCTCAGTCCGGCTTCGAGGGCGTTGTTGCCGTTGATGACAGAGGCGTCGACGTCTTCGAGCGTGCGGGCCAGCTGCGCGGCGTCAGCTTCGACGAACTCGATGTTCTTCGGATTGTCCTCGACATCGGAGAGCTTTGCGTCGACCGCGTCCACTCCGTCCTTGAGGGTGATGAGCTTCGCCCCTTCGAGCAGCTTGAGCGCACGTCCCTGGTTCGACGGATCGTTGTTGATGCCGATCTTCGCGTTCTTCGGAATGTCCGCAACATCCGTGATGTCGTTCGAGAACAGTGCGAAGGGCTCGAGGTTGATGGGCTCGAAGCCGGTGATCTCGTAGCCCTGGCCTTCGACCTCGGAGTCGAGGTACGGCTTGTGCTGGAAGTAGTTCGCGTCGATGTCGCCGTCGTTGAGCGCCTTGTTCGGCAGCGTGTAGTCCGTGTACTCGGTGACCTCGATGTCGAGGCCGGCATCCTCGGCGAGGTTCTCATCCACGTAGCGCAGGATGTCGCCCTGCGGAACCGGGGTCGCACCCACGGTGAGCTTCGTGACGTCGCCGTCCTTCTCACCGACGGAATCGGTGCCTCCGCCGACGAGTCCGCAGCCCGACAGCAGCAGAGTGGCGCTGGCCGCGATCGCAATGAGCTTGGTCTTCATGGTTCTCCTTCATGTGTGTTGAGTGATGTGCAGTGGGATGGGCAGTGGTGGCCGTCAAGTGGGGGCAGATTGCCCGGATTCGTCGCCGATTCGGACAATCTGAGCCCACTTGACTCGGAGTTCCGCCGTCGCGACCGACGGAGCCGCCGTCACGACGGGCGGAGCCGCCGCTGGGTCGGACGTGGCCGACCTCGCCGAGGCGGCTCACCGGTGGTCGACGGCGCGGGCCAGTCGGTCGCCGATGAACTGGATGAGCGTGACGATGAGGACGAGGACGATGATGCAGGCGATCATCGTGTCCGCCTGGTAACGCTGATAGCCGTAGGAGATCGCCAGCGCACCCAGACCGCCGCCGCCCACGGCACCGGCCATCGCGGTGTAGGACACCAACGTCACCGAGGTGACCGTGGCGGCCCCGATCAGCCCTGGCAGAGCCTCGGGAACGTAGACCTGACGGATGACCTGGCCGTTCGACGCGCCCATCATCAGAGCGGCTTCGATCTTGCCCTCGGAGACCTCGCGCAGCGAGTTCTCGACCAGACGGGCGTAGAAGGGGATCGCGCCGATGGTCAGCGACACCACGGTCGCCTGCCAGCCGAGTGCCGAGCCGACGACGAATCGGGCGAAGGGGATGAGCGCGATGATGAGGATGATGAAGGGGATCGAGCGCGTGATGTCGACGATGAAGGACAGCACCCGGTAGACGACCGGGTTCGAGTTCAGCCCACCCTTCGAGGCGGTGAACAGCCAGATGCCCAAGGGCAGACCGAAGAGCACGGCCAGGCCGGTCGACCACGCCGTCATGAGCAGAGTCTCGATGGTGGCCGGCCACATCTGATCGGTGATCGCCGGGTTGTCGAACCATGTGGGATCGTTCATCAGGCAGCCTCCTCCGCGTAGATTCCATCGGCTTGCAGGGCGCTGATCAGCTCTTTCGCCTGGTCGGCGGAGTCGACGGAGAAGCGCAGCCGACCGACCTGACGGCCGTCGATGGTCTCCACGGCTCCGGCGAGGATCGCCTCGGCGCTCGCTCCGGCACTCCGCGCGGCGGTGAGCACGGTGGGCAGGTCCGTGCCGGCCAGAGAGACCTCGACGAGGCGGCTCGCCCCGTCATCGAGGCTGACCGGAGGCAGGGGGACGAGATCCTTGGCGAGCACCGACCCGGGCTCGGCGATGACCTCGGCGAGTTTCCCGGTCTTGGCCACGCGGCCGTCGGCCAGCAGCGTCACGGAGTCGCAGATCTCGCGGATGACGGACATCTCGTGAGTGATGATGAGGACGGTGATGCCCAGTCGGTCACGCAGCGAGCGGATGAGACCGAGGATCTGCTCCGTCGTCGTCGAATCCAGCGCCGAGGTGGGCTCATCGCACAGCAGCACCTTCGGCTCGGCAGCCAGGGCGCGGGCGATGCCGACGCGCTGTTTCTGCCCGCCCGAGAGCTGAGAGGGATAGTTGTCGACGCGGTCGCCGAGGCCGACGAAATCGAGGAGTTCACGGGCCTTGGCCAGACGGTCGGCCTTCGGCACGCCAGCGATCTTGAGCGGGTGGGCGACGTTCTTCAGCGCCGTGCTCGAGTCGAGGAGGTTGACGTGCTGGAAGACCATGCCGATGCTGCGGCGCGCCTCGCGCAGACCGGCACCGGACTGGTTCGTGAGGTCGACGCCGTCGATCGACACCGTCCCGGAGGTGGGGGACTCGAGCCCGGTCAGGCAGCGGATGAGGGTGGACTTGCCCGCGCCGGAGCGGCCGACGATGCCGTGGATCTCCGCGGCAGGGACCGAGAGGTCGATCTCCTCCAGGGCGACGGTGCCTCCGAACACCTTTCGCAGTGCGCGCAGTTCGATCACAGGCGCCTCCTCGTGTGGTTGGTCAGTGCCGCGCACGGTGGTGGACGGCAGGAATTGGGGATGGGCCGGTCTACGGTCCAGTAGGGCCGACGATTCAGGATGACAAGCAATCAGAGGATCCTCACAGGCGGATGTCATAAATCGACGTATAACCGGGCGATCGTGACCAAGCACATACTCGCCGAGGCGGCCACGTGGCGCAGGGGCCCCGCCCACGGGACGAGGTGGGGCGGCCACGTGGCGCAGGGCCCCGCCCACGGGATGAGGTGAGGCGGCCATACAGCCATGCAGCAGCGCGGCCGGCGGAGACGGGATCCGCGTTGTCGGTTCATGCCCAGGGGAAGGTGCATTGCTATTTCCCGGTCCGTAACCTGCAGTCCATGTCGGGGGCGTAGACCGGTGGAATCGACAGATCTGCGCACCGGGTCGGGCCCGCCGGTGCTCACGCGACGATGGGATGAGCATGCACGAAGAATCGAGCAGGATCGCGGCGATCGTTCCCTGCCACAACGAGGAGATCACCGTCGCCAAGGTCGTCGGCGACCTCAAGGCCGCCGTCCCCGGCATCACCGTCTACGTCTACGACAACTGCTCGAGCGATCGCACTTCGCAGCGTGCCGCCGAGGCGGGAGCCATCGTCCGCAGGGAGAACGTCCCCGGTAAGGGCAACGTCGTCCGCCGCGCCTTCGCCGACATCGACGCCGACATCTACGTGATGATCGACGGCGACGACACCTACGAGGCGGCCCACCTGCCCGAGATGATCGACACCCTGATCTCCGGCCCGTACGACCATGTGCTCGGAGTTCGCCAGGACAATCAGGAGACCACGTCGTACCGCCCCGGCCACGAGGCAGGGAACCAGATGTTCAACCGGCTGACCGGGTGGCTCTTCGGATCCGAGGTCTCCGACATGCTCTCGGGCTTCCGCGTGTTCTCTCGCCGCTTCGTCAAATCGTTCCCGGCGATCAGTCGCCGGTTCGAGATCGAAACCGAGCTGACCGTGCACACGATGTCCCTGCGCCTGCCCACCACCGAGGTGGCCGTGGACTTCCGCGACCGACCCGACGGAAGCGAGTCGAAGCTTTCGACCTTCAAGGACGGGTTCCGCATACTCGGTCTGATCTCTGCGCTCGTGAGGCACGAACGACCCCGCCTGTTCTACGGCAGCCTCACCGTGTTGCTCGCGGCCCTGTCGCTGGTCTTCGGCCTGCCCGTGATCTGGGAGTTCTGGCAGACCGGTCTCGTGCCCCGGTTCCCGACCGCGATCCTCGCCGCTGCGCTCATGGGACTGGCGTTCCTGCTCGGCAGTGTCGGCCTGACCTTGGACGGTCTGCGCCGAGCCAGGCGGGAAACCGCGCGTTTGGCCTATCTCAGCCTGCCCGCCGTCTGTGACTCGGCAACGGCCACCTCCTGGGTCGACTCCGTCCAGAAGCCGAACGGTGCGATGGCAGACACCGGATTCGACTCGCTCCTGACGGACTCTGCGCACGCAGACGACCGGACACGAACCCGAGTGAGGACCGAGCTCGCCTCATGAGCCGTTCTGCACTCCGCGAATGGTTCGAATGGTTGAGGACACCTCTGGCATGGGACCTGCTGCTGGCTGCCCTCACCGGCGTCTGGTCGTTCGTCTTCATCCGTCTGTTTGCTCCCGGCCGGATGAACGTCGACATCGCCGATCAGTACCAGCAGGCGACCGGGACGATCCCGTTCACGGACTGGCACGCGCCGGTGATGAGCGTCGTCTGGGGCCTGCTCATCACCGTCACCGGCCGACCGGGCAGTCTGCTCGTCCTCCAGGTGGTGATGCTCGCCGCCGCGGCCCTCATCATCGGAGTCATCATCAATCGCCGAGGTGCACCGCGGTGGATCTCCCTGCTGGGCCCCGTCACCATGGCGACGCCTTGGGTGCTTTCGCAGCTGACGACTCTGTGGAAGGACACACAGATGGCGGTGGCATTGGCGCTGGCCGTGGCGCTGCTGGCCGTCACCCGGATGGTGCCGAGGACCTGGGTGCTGTGGCTGCCGGCGCTGGTCCTGCTCGTCTACGCTCTCGGAGTGCGGAAGAACGCCGTCTTCGCTATGGTCCCGATCGCCGTCTATGGGGCGTTCTGCCTGCGCGGACGGCTGCGGAGCGTCATGCGCGGCGGCCCTCGCGGCCGTGGGGGCGGCCGACTGCGTGGCGGGCTGCGCACGGCCGTGGACCGAGCGCCGAGGTGGTGCTTCGCCGGCCTGTCCGTGCTCGTCATCTGCGTGGTCGGGTTCGGCAGCGTTGCCACCGAGAAGCTCATCGAGTCGCGCGTCGACGTCGAGCACAACGGTCAGATCTCGCAGATCTTCCTCGACGATGTGATGTTCTCTGTGCCGGAATCTCGACTGCAGTCGTCTGACGCACCGAGAGAGCTCAGAGACCACATCAGTTCGGCCCGGGACACATGCCTCGACAAAGGCGTGATCTGGGATGCCTACTGGAACTGCTACGGCAGAGGCGCGACTGGGAAGGCATTCAGTCCTCTTGCCTACCAGGATGAGTTGAAGTCGCTGTGGTTGAGCGAAGTCGTCACTCATCCGGTCAGCTACCTCGAGTATCGATCGGCAGTGTTCTCGTATTACTTCTTCTCCTCGAAACTCGAATACTGGGAAGCGGACTGGGACGGCGACGCCGAGAAGGTCGGCTACGAGGCGGGCAGCGTCAAAGCCGATTTCATCTTCCGCCCGTATGTCGAGGACTTCGCGTTGGGAACGTTCCCGATGCTCTTCAAGCCCTGGTTCTGGACCCTCGTCGCCGCTGTGCTGGTGGGGCTGGCCGTTCGCGCACGTCGGCGGGACGAGACAGTGCCCGGAATTAGATCGGCGACGGCATCGACAATCGCATCGGGACCCTCCGTGAGCCCTTCAGCGGAGTCGAAACTGACCCACACGCCGACGTTCTGGCCCGAGATCACGGTCCTGGCCACCTCGGCGCTGTGCTACATCGGCGGGTATTTCCCGATCGTTCCGGCCAATCATTTCCGATACACATACTGGCCGGCGCTGGCCGTGACCGTCGCGTTCGTCCTCTGGCTCGCCGAGCGCCGCATCCAGCGAGTCCGAAACATCGGGCCATAGACTGAATGCAGTTATGAAAGAGTCATTCTCGGTCCGTCTCCGGCGCCTGGCGGTGGAAGCCTTCAAATTCCTCACCGTCGGCGGGCTCGGCTATATCGTCGACGTCGGCCTGTCGAACCTGCTGGCCTACGGACTCGGGCCGATCCCAGCTCTGCTCGAGGACAGCCCGATCAAGTCGAAGATCATCTCGACGATCCTCGCGATGGTCGTCGTGTGGCTCGGCAACAAGCTCTGGACCTACGGCGACCGGACCACGAGCTCGAACATGCGCGGCGTCGTCCTGTTCGTCGCGGTCAACCTCGCCGGCATGGTCATCACCGTCATCCCGCTCGGCGTGACCTGGTATCTGCTCGATATGCGCGACCAGCTCACCTACAACATCTCGACGAACGTCATCGGCATCGGACTGGCGATGGTCTTCCGCTTCTACGCCTACCGCACGTGGGTGTTCAAGGACGAAAACCCCGACACCGAGGTGGTCGTGCCCATGGAGGAATCGAGCCGAGTCCCCGGCGACCGCGGCTGAGCCGATTCCTCCTGTGGCACCTCTGAAATTCAGGTCAGTATCGGATAGTTTTTGGGGGTCAGAAGTATCCGGTAGTGACCTATTCTCGGACGCGACTATCCGATAATGACCAATTCCCGAGGAGCCGAGCGTCGGCGGTGGAGTTTTCTGCCGCGGCCGGCAGTCAGCGGGTGCGACGCAGCTTGCGGTAGGCGCTGACGACGGGGGCCGGGGTGATGGTGCGCAGCTCGGCACGGAGCAGCATCCGCTTCTGCTTGAGCAGTGCGGCCCGCCGATTCGGCAGCTGACCGGCCTGCGCGCGGGTCGCCAGCAGCCCGAGGTCGCGGCGCAGCTGCCCGTCTTGCGGGTGGAAGTAGTTCTCGGTCAGCCATTCCGGGTCAGGGAATCCGATTGATCCGGCGGCGACATCGGCCAATGTGCCGGTGGCGTCGGAGTCTTCGAAGACCTCGTTGAGCAGTCCGGCATCGAAGCCGAAGTCCGAGATGAGCAGGGTCGGAACGCCCCGGTCGATGGATTCGAGTGCGGCCGTCGAGGACACGGTGACCAGGGCCGAGCCGGCGGTGAGGAAGTCGCTGAGGGGACCGTAGCCCAACTCGATGCGTGCCGCACCGGGGACTTCGCGGGTGCGGAAGTCGTCGAGGATCTCGAAGTAGGAATGCTGCTCGTGATGGGTTTCGAACTCACCGGGTCGCGAGCGCATCTTGATCACTGCCGTCGACTCCGGGTGCCGGTCGGCGAAGTCGGCCACGGCGGCGATGATCGCCTCGCGGTCGGCACGCTCGGTCGGGACCTTCGCCTGCGGAGCGAAGACGAGGGTGCGCGGGAGTGCAGGAGTGCCGCTCTGCGGGCCACCGACCAGGGATGGCGGGGAGCCGACCGACGGTGGGGCCGCCTCGGCGGTGGGGGATGCAGCGGGCTGCGGAACGCCCTCCGAGCGCAGCATCGGCAGGCGCGCCAACAGCACCTCGCAGGGCACCTGTGACCGCGCGCTCGCCTCGGTGTAGGCGGTCACCTCGGCGGAGGAATGGGCGATGAACGCATCCATCAGCCGACGATAATTCATCCCTTTGCCGCTGGCGGGCAGGCCCATTCCGGGCAGCCCCGAGACCAACGCCGGCCTGTTGATGCGGGTATGCGCGGTGAGGAAGACCTGGGCGACGATCGGGCCGGTGGCAGCGCCGAGGACGATGTCGGGGGAGTGGTCGGCGATGACGCGGGCAAGGTCGGACCGGGCGATGACGGGCACCTCGCGGTGTTCCCAGTCGGTGCCGGCGACGGCGCTGGCGATCTGCTCATCGGTCGGCAGGATCGGGTTGTCGACGAGGAACACGCGCCCCTCGACATCCGGCAGGGACGACAGCAGCTGGGTCGCCCACTTGAGGTAGGACTCGCTGTCGGAGATCGAGAGAATGCGGATCGGGGCGAGCCCGGCCGATCGCCGAGGCGGCAGCACCGGCCCGTCCGGGTGGGTCGACTGCGACGCCTGACCGTCCGCGCGGGTGCGCTCGGTCAGATGCGAGGGCCGCGGCGGGACGTCGGAGAGCGACGGCGGAAAGATCGGCCCACTGTAGTGGGGGTCGCCTGATTCAGGAATCGTCATCTGCCTTGACCGACTGGGCGTTGAGGGACTGTCGCAGACTATCGGGTGAGGCGCCGGTCCACCACTTCGCGGGGATCTCGGTGACATCGATCGTCACGTCCGGATTGAGCACGGCCAGGGACACCGCCGCGGTCGACGGCAGGCTGCGGATCGTCGAATTCGGCGGCAGATTGATCAGGCGCAGCTCGATCGGCAGACCGAGGTTCTTGATCCGCACCCGCTCATCCTGGGCGAGGTCGGTGAGGAACTCCTCGGTCTCACGTCGATGCGGGTAATACGTGATCGATCCGTGAGCGTCGATGATCTCATCGACCCAGGCCCGGTAGGCGAAGGCGTCGATGAGTCCGTCGGCGGCCAGGGACGAACCGATGACCGGGTTGTCGCGCGGGTGGCTGCCGCCGGTGGGCAGGGTCTGGAGGTGTTCGAACCGGTGGCGGGTGATCTCGCCGCCGGATTTGAGGAACGCCTTGCGCAGCGATTTGGCCACCGGCAGGGCAGTGTGCCAGCGCAGTTTGCCCACCGTCGCCAGGCCCCGCAGCCGGTCGGCGACGTGCGCGGCCATGACCGTGCGTGAGGCCTTGAGCTTCTGCCGGGGCCGCACGAGGGGACCGCGCTTGGCCGTGAGGATCTCGATCGCCGAATACGTGGCCAGACCGTCGTCGAGGATGACGACCTCGGGCATGCGACGCTCGAGATACGCCAGCGCCAAGGCCCTGTGCACCTGACCTGAGCAGGCATCGCCGAGGTAGATCCGGTCGAAAGCCGTCTTGCGCAGCAGCCCCGGCTTCGCCCCGTCACGGTCGAGGCGGACGTTCTTCGGCAGCCAAGCCGGGTCGAAGGCATCGAGGAAGGACGTCATGCCCTTCGCGCTCGCCCGAGCCCGAATGAGCAGATCCTCCGCCGGCTCATGGGATTCGAGTGCGGAGAGGAACTGCAGAGGGGATTCGACGAAAGCGACGGCTCTCCGGCGCTTCTTCTTCGGTGTCACCGGTGTTGGATCCGTTTCATGATGCGTTGCTGTTTTCTTGCCACCGCTTTGATCGCGAGCGTTCCCGACCGTCTGATCATCCGCTTCGGAGCGAACGCCTTCGTCGTGCTGCCCGGCAGAGCGAGCGCGGTGAGGCGTCGGCGTTTGAAATAGCGGCCGAACCGGTCGGCGGAATCGCCGCCGATGTGCTCGTCGAAGACCTCTGTGAGGAAGTCCGTCGCCGCGTCGCGCAGATCGTGCGACAGGGTCGGTGCCATGCAGTAGGTGACTGCCGCGAGCAGGCGCGCCAGCTGCGGATGCGCGTCCGCTCTGTCCGGGGCGCTGCCGTCGCAGATCTCGGAGATGATCGTCAGCGGAATGCGGTTGCTGTTCTGGTAGGGAGCGATGGCTTCGAGCAGCAGATCCGTCCCCACGGCCAGGGCGGGCACCTGATAGATCTGGCGGGCAGTCATCAGTGCGGTCGAGAACCCGCCGACGATGAGGTCGGGAGACAGCCGATCGATGATGACCTCGGCCATGACGGGCAGGTCGAACAGCTGCAGTGTGATGCCGAGTCGTTGTGCCGCCTCGAACAGCGGTCCCGTCTGCGACGGCGGAGCGGCCGGGTGGGGTTTGAACACCACGACCTCCATGCCGCGGGCGGCAGCGGCCTCGATCATGTCGATGTGCAGCTGCGTCTCCTCCTCGGAGGTGATGAGTCCCAGCGCCGACAGATACTGGCCGACGACCAGTGCCCACGGACGGTTCGTCGACGGCGTGGAACCGAGAACGTCGCCGAACTCGTCGGCGAGAGCTTCGGCCGAATGCTCACCGAGCTCGCGCACCACACCGGTGAATGACTCGACACCCAGCGGGCGGTGGGCGATGCCGAATTCGCGGAGCAGCTTCGGCGAGATTCCCGGCACCAGCGGCAGATAATGCAGCACGGACATGCGCTGACCGTTCGTCAGCGGAATCTGGTTGCGGGTCGGGCCGAAGCTCATCAGCCCGTCGGCATGCACCCTGATCGTCGCCCGGGAGAACACTCGGCCGAGTGCAATGGCCGGGTTGACCTGGGGTGATTCGAGCACGAGTTCGATCTCGTCGGTGTCGCCGAGACCCCAGCGGCTGCGCAGATACGATTCCACAACGGGCAGATCCGCATGATCGGGTCGCCACGACGACGGATGGACGTGCAGAGGCGCGAGCGCTTCGTTGAGGTCGACGACCCGATCGAAACGGGCGATCAACGAGGCGGCTCCCGGCGAGTCGACGAATGACTCCGAGAGCTCCATGACGACGGCATTGTTGCTGACCAGAAGGATCTGTTCGGTCGGTGCCGGTGCGTCCTCGGGCGCGAGCCCTTCGGTTCCCATCAGCGCCGGAGCCGCCGGCCGGTCGTAGTCACCGCCGTCGATGCCGGCTGCCAGGCAGACGAGCTCGAACAGGGTCGAGGCGAGGAAGATCTGTTTCACTTCACCATCTCCAGCACTAACGAGGGTGCGTCATTGAGGTAGCTGCTGACGTTGAGCTGCCGTCCCTGTTTCTGCAGAACGAACTCCTCACGCAGAAACTCGGGCGGAATCTTCGCCGAAATCGTTCGTGCACCCCGCCTCAGCTGGTGCCGCAGCGACGCCGGGGACGCTGCGAAACGATTGATCTGATGGTCGAGGATGGCCAGCCAGTTGCGGATCGCCTTCGGCCACAGCCTGTCGGCGTCCGGTTCGGCGGCGACGAGGTCGAAGATCTGTCCGAAAGCGCGGATGAAATCCAGCTGTCGGATGTCGACGATCCGCGACAGAGATCCTGCCAGCCCGCGTCGATAGAGGATTCCCGGAGCATCGACGACAGCGAAGGACTCGGCCTGCAGGTGCAGCCGCCAGATCCAGGACCGGTCTTCGGCGGTCATGAAGTTCTCCGGGAAATGGAGGATCCCCTGTTCGAGCACCCTGCGGTGGAAGATGCCTGCCCACGCGAACGGATAGTCGACCATCGTCGATTCGTAGACGGGCAGGACCCCCACCTTGGGGTCCAATGGCACATCACGGACCGACATCGGTGCGAGTTTGCGTACCCGTTTGGTCCCCTCGACCGTCGTATGGTCGCAGCGGATGAAATCGACTCCGAGCCTGTGTGCCGCCGCCAGCATCGAGGACAGATGCCCAGGAGCCAGCCAATCGTCTCCATCGAGGAAGATGATGTGTTCGCCCCGAGCAGTTGCCAGTCCCTTGTTGCGGGCATTGGCGAGTCCCGTTGCCTCGGGGTTGGTGAGCACCTCGAAATGAGGGAACCACGTGCTGAATTCCTCCAGCAGCTCTGGTGTCTCATCGCTCGACCCGTCGTTGACGAAGATCAGCTGAGTGCGGTCCCACACGGGTCCCTGCTGCCGCAGTGAGCGGAACAGTGTGCTCAGGTAGGGGGCACCATCTTTCGCGGGAATGATGATGCTCAAGTCGAAATCGGTCACGGTGCTTCTCCGGAAGGTGCGGTCACGGTCGGGTCACCCGACCGTCGGTGGGGCGGACAGGGAAGAGCCACCTCGGCGGGGGAAGAACCTCGCCGAGGTGGCTTCGCCGATTGCTCAGGCCGTGACCTTGCGCAGCGAATCGATCTTCGACTCCTCGCCCGGCATGACGTGCTTGACTCCGTCGCCGAACGCGGATTCGAGGACGCGCACACCCTTGACGAGGGAGGCGAATTCGCGTGGTTCCATCGATGCGGACTGGTCAGATCCCCACATCGAGGAGTCCAGGGTGATGTGACGTTCGATGGTCACGGCACCCAGAGCGGCGGCAGCGAACGAGATCTCGAGGCCGAGCTCGTGTCCGGAGTAGCCGACGGGAACTCCGTAGCGTTCGCGCATGGCCGGGATCGCCGTGAGGTTGACCTCTTCGGGAGGCAGCGGGTACGTGGAGGTGGCGTGCATGAGCACGAGCTTGTCACGGTCGAAGACCTCGACGGCCTTGTCCAGAGTCTCCCAGTCGGACATGCCCGAGGAGCACAGGACGGGCTTGCCGGTGGCGGCGATCGCGCGCAGCAGTTCGAAGTCCGTCAGCGAGGCCGAGGCGACCTTATAGGTCAGGGCATCGAATTCGGTCTCGAGGAAGTCGACGGAGTCGGTGTCCCACGGGGAGGCGAACCACTGGAGTCCGACTTCCTTGGCATAGCGGTCGATCTCGGTGTACTCGTCGATGCCGAACTCGACGCGATGCTTGTAGTCGATGTAGGTCATCTCGCCCCACGGGGTCGAGCGCATCTTCGACTTCTGATGTTCGGGGACGGCCACCTCGGGGTTGCGCTTCTGGAACTTCACTGCCTGCGCACCGGCGGTGACGGCGACATCCATGAGCTGCTTGGCGATGTCGACGTCGCCGTTGTGGTTGATGCCGATCTCACCGATCATGTACACGGGCTGGTTCGGGCCGACGAGGTGCTCTCCGATGGCCACGGGGGCGAGTTGATCAGTCATGAAACCTGCTTTCGGTTGGCACGCGAATTCTCCGCGCGGTGGGTGAACTGCGGCTGCTGCCGCAGCGAGGTCAGGGTCGGATTCGGAAGGGGGTCGGCCGCCTCGGCGGGGATGGGAATGAGGTCGCAGGCCTCACGCACCGCACCCCGTCCGCCCGGCCGGTCGAGGATGACGCGGGCGGCGGCGAGGACCCGTGGATGAGCGTCGGCGACGGCGACGGGCCAGCCGACGACGTCGAAGGCCTCGAGATCGTTGATGTCATTGCCGACGTAGGCCACACGAGCCGGGTCGAGGTCGTTGGCGGTGATCCATGCGTCGAGGATGCCGGCCTTGTTGTCGATGCCTTGGGCGACGTCGACGCGCAGCTTCTCCGCCCGGCGGGTGACGACCGGGTTGCGTTCCTTCGACAGGATCATCACGGGCACCCCGGACTTCACGAGGCGGGAGATGCCCATACCGTCGCCGCGGTGGACGCGAACCTGTTCGTTTCCGTCCTCGTCGACATAGGCGCCGTCGTCGGTGTGGACGCCGTCGAAGTCGGTGACCAGGGCGTCGACGTCGATGACCTGGGCGGTCTCCTGCGTCGAGGCGATGGCGCGGACGAGGGTGAGGTCGGACATGTCATCGATCTCGCGGGCGTGCTCGGGCGGGACCTCCTCGATGCCGATGCGGCCGAAGAAGCGGTGCTCGTGCTCGATGAGGCCGGAGGTGCGCATGACGTAGAAGGCGCCGGTTTCGTTGAAGTGCTTGGCACGGTCCTGGCGGCGCGGACGGAAGCTGGCCTCGTGTCCGACGGCCACGGCCCGAGTGTCGTCGTCGAGGCGCCACAGGAAGGAGTGGTCTTCGACGGCGGAGAAGACGACATCGGCGTGGTCATCACGGACGGTGCGCACTGCGTTCTCGATCGAGGCGGAGTCGATGAACGGCGAGGTGCACTGCATGAACACGGTGATGTCGAAGTCCTCGTCGAGGGTCGACAGGGTGTGGATGAGCGCGGATTCGCTGGTGGCGGTGTCGCCGGCGATCTCGGCGGGACGGTGGGCCACCTCGGCGCCGGCGCGCAGGGCTTCGGTTGCGATTCCGTCGTGGTCGGTCGAGACGATCACGCGATCGATGCTGGGGCTGGCCTGGGCCGCGTTGATGGCGCGGGCGAGCAGGGAGATTCCGGCGACCTTCTGCAGGTTCTTCAGCGGAATGCCCTTGGATCCTCCGCGCGCGGGGATGATCGCGACGGTGCGGTGGGGAGTGGGGGAGGTGGTGCCTGCCGGGGAGGTGCTTTCTGCCGTCTGGTCCGCGGCCACGGTGGTGCGCGCAGCCGGCTTCATTTCTGACTGAAACTCGGTTGCGTTGGGCTCGTAGGTCGTCGAATGGTCATTCACAATGATTCGACGCTAACGACGGGGTGTTACCTCAAGGTGAACACGCCATGTCGCCGAGGCGACCCTCCGATGGCGAACCCGTGACGGATGCACCGGTGGGCCGCGGGCGGTGGGTGCTGAGCGGGCAGAGCCGGTGGGCGCCTCATCGACTTTTGTGCAGGTGCGCGAAAAGGTCTCATCGACTTTTGGACTGATAATCCGGTTCGAACATGAGTATCTGATCAAAAGTCGATGACGAGTGGAACAAAAGTCGATGACGCTCGGGACAAAAGCCGCTGACGCTCGGCGCGCAGCTGTCAGCGGCGTGGTGTGGCTGTGCCCGTGCGGGGCGCAGGTGCACGCCGACGCCGGCGACTCAGCGCCAGGTGATGTTCCACATGCGGTTGTTCCAGGCCGAGAACGGGATGACTTCGCCGGTGTAGATGGGCCAGAAGTAGGCGAATGCGAGGATCGCCGCGACGAGGAACAGGCCGACGCCCAGCCGCCTGGCAAACAGAGCCGCGGAGATCCGTGCGAATCGCTGCTTCGCCGCGGGCGCCGGCGGCGTTCGGTCGGTCGCCGACGCTGACGCCGCGGACCCCGCAGGCATTCGGTCGGCTACCGACGCCGACGGCGTTCGGTCGGCGGCCGACGCCGACGCTGACGGCCCACGGCCAGCAGTCGGCGGATCGCCTCGGTGCTCGGCCGCGTGCCCGGTCACGCTCACCTGCCCGCCCCCGGGCGCTCGACCATTCACAGGCACCCGGCCCCACACCAGGGTCAGACAGTAGGTCACAGCCAACACGACGAAGGGCACCATGACGATGGTGTAGAAGGTGAAGATCGTCCGCTCCTGGTAGGCGAACCACGGCAGCCAGGTCGCGGCGAGACCGGCGAGGATGACGGCCGGGCGGACGTCTCGGCGGATGATCCACACGACGAGGCAGACGAGCACAGCCAACGCGGCCAAGCCCCAGATCACAGGGTTGCCCACCGAGGTGATCGCCGACGAGCACTTCGCGACCGTGCACCCCATATCGCCCTTGTCGTAGGACTCGTAGTAGAACGACGTCGGCCGCCACTGCACGATCCAACCCCACGGGTTCGACATGTACGGATGTTCCGAGTCCAGCCCGACGTGGAACGAGTACGCGGTGTAGTGGTAGTGCGCCAACGACGGCAGCCAGTCCAACCACTTCGGCAGCGCACTCCACCAGCCGAAATTCTCCGCAGCCCACTGCCTGTCCCACGCGTCATCCGACCGGATCCACCCCGTCCAGCACGCCACATAGGTCACGAGCGCGATCGGCACGAGCTTGCAGAACGACGGGATGCTGTCGCGGATGAGCATCCCCAGCCACGGATGCACGACCCCGGCCCGAGACCGCGAATGCACATCCCACAGCACGAGCAGAATCCCGAACACCGCCAGCGCATACAGACCCGACCACTTCACTCCCGTAGCCAGGCCGAGGCTGATCCCTGCCGCGAAGATCCAGGGACGCGCGCCGAGGCGGGGCCCGAAGTTGATCACGTCCCTTGACCTGGCCCGAGGCCGACGTCGAGCGGCTGCGGTGGGCGGGGCCGCCTCGGTGACGGGGGCGGCGGAGATCGACTCACTGAGTTCGGTCGGGAAGGTTCGGGGAACCTCGGAGGGGGAGGGTGGGGAGGAAGCGGCCGCCTCGGCGGTGGTCGATGGGGGAGTGGCGGCCGCCTCGGCGAGGGGATCTGGATTCTGCTGTGGGAGGGCCGGTGCGAAGCTGTCGATCTCCGCGGTGCGCTGGGTCCAGCTGGCCAGGCGCTTCGTCACCTGCTCGCGGTCGAGGAGGATGAAGAAGAAGGCGAGGAGGACGAAGGCCATGAGCACGATGTCGAGCAGGCTCGTGCGGGAGTGGACGAAGTGCTCGCCGTCGATGGCGAGCAGGCCGGCGGCGACGCAGGCGAAGAATGCCGAACGGAAGAGCTTCCACGCGATGACGCCGAGGAGGAAGATCGTCAGGGTGCCGATGATCGCCACGGTGAAGCGCCAGCCGAATGAATCGTCGGCGCCGAAGACGTCGATGCCCCACCCGATGAGCCATTTGCCCAGGGGTGGGTGGACGACGTATTCGGGGGTGGGCTCGATGACGCTGGGGTCGCCGGCGTTGAAGGAGTCGTCGGCGTTCTCGGGCCAGGAGCGTTCGTAGCCGAAGTTGAAGACCGAGTAGCCGTCCTTGACGTAGTAGGTCTCGTCGAAGATCAGGCGGTGCGGGAAGTCGAGGCGGAAGAAGCGCAGGGCCGCACCGATTCCGGTGATGACGAGCAGGGCGGGCCACATCCACAGCGGTGCGCGGGTGGCCCACATGCCGGCGTGGAAGGTTTCGCGGCGCATCGCAGCGGCTCCGGCACGCACCTTTTCGCGTTTCCTCGCCAGGCGCTCGCGGGCGATGCGCCGGGTGGGGGCCGGGGAGTCTGCGGTGTGTGTCATCGGAGTCCAGTTTAGAGATCTCGGCGGGCGGGGTTCTCATGCGACCCGCAGGAACGGCAGCGGTTGTTGCGGGGGTGAGCCGCCCCAGCATGAGGTTCGGCACCTTGGGCGGGATTCTTGGGCATTCGCCGACGCGCATCACTAGAGTAGTGGGAGACAGCCCGAGTCAGAGCGAATGGTGCACAACGTGTCGAACAACCCCAACTACCGCCCGAGCGATCCTCCCCAGGTCGGCTCGCAGCAGTTCAACAACAACTACGGGTCCCAGCCGCAGTACGAGCAGGGGCAGTCGGGCCAGTACGGTTCCGGCGCAGGGCAGTACGGATCGGGTGCGGGACAGTATTCGCAGGGGCAGCCCTATGGGCAGCAGAACTCCTATGGACAGTCCGGAACCTACGGTCAGCAGAACACGTATGGACAGTCCGGCGGCTACAGCCAGCCGGGCGCGTACAGCCAGCCGAACGTCTACGACGCATACAGCCAACAGGGCACCTACGGCCAGCCCGGTGCCTACAGCCAACAGGGCGCCTACAGCCAGCCGATGACCTACGGCGCGCAGCCGGTCTTCGTCCGGCCCGCACCCAACAAGATGGCCGTGTGGTCGATGTGGATGGGCATCACCGGAATCGGCGGCGGATTCGTCTGCGGTCTGCTGTCGTGGATCCCGATCATCGGATACTTCGTCGGCTTCATCGCAATGTTCCTGTGGGTCGCCCCGGTCCTCGCAGTGATCTTCGGCCACATCGGGCTCAGCCAGATCAAACGCACCGGAGAGGACGGTCGCGGTCAGGGTATTGCGGGCCTCATCATGGGCTACGCCAGCATCGCACTCGGGCTGGTCGGCCTCCTCTTCATCGTAGTCGGGATCTTCGGACTCGGGTTCCTGGGCATGATGGGTGGCTACTGAGCCGCCCCGGGGCCTGTCCGCGGCCTGGGCACATGCGGGTACCCGGCGGTGAGGCCGCCTCGGCGAGGGGAATCTGCAACCTGTGGTGCAGGACTGCAACACGATTCGGCCACCGCGCTCGCCGCAGGTGGGTAGCGTTGATCTCAGACATCGGGACGACCGTCGATCACGGCCCGAAACAGCCCTGACGATCAACGACAGCCAGCGGAACGGAACGGACATGAACACTCGCGTACTGCCCCTCGGGGCCACCTACACCGGGTCGAACGGTTCGGCCCACGCACCCGCAGCGGCCCACGCACCCGTCGCGGTCCACTCGCCAGCGCCGGCTCGCACGCCTGCACCGAGCCACACTCCGGCCCTGGTCCAGGCGCCGGTGACCTACGGCGACCGGGCACCGGTCGTCGTCTACCAGCAGGTGGCGCCGACGAACTCCTCGTCGATCGTCGCGCTGGTGCTCGGCCTCATTTCGTTCATCTCCTCGTTCTTCTTTCTCGGCATCGTCGCCATCATCTTCGGCCACATCGCCCGCTCGCAGATCAAAGCCCGAGGGGAACGCGGAAACGGGATGGCCGTGGCCGGGCTGTGGCTGAGCTACCTGAGCGTGCTCTTCTGGGTCGGATTCTGGCTGGTCTACTTCGGTGTCATCGCGCTCGTGATCGGCGCAGCGATCGCCGCCGGAGGAGGAACCGTCAGCTGACCGCCCGGCCAACTGTGACTGACCTGTAACCGCCCCACCTTTTGCCGCCACCGACGACTCTGTACCGTTAAAGGGAATCACAAGGAGACCTCGCCATGAGCAGCCAGAACAACTGGAACAACCCGGACATGTACTACCAGCAGCCCCAGTCGAGCGCCGGCGGCTCATACGGTGCCCAGTCCTACAGTCAGAACAACGCCTACGCGGCCAACGCTCAGTACGCCGGCGGACCCGGATACGTGTACCAGCCGCTTCCGCCGACGAACGTGCTGGCCATCATCGGCATGTGCGCCTCGATCTTCGGCTTCATCTCGTCGTTCTTCATCGCAGGCATCGCCGGCATCATCATGGGCCACATCGCCCGCAAGCAGATCCGCGAACGCGGAGAACGCGGCGACGGCATGGCGATCGCGGCTCTGTGGGTCGGCTACATCGGCACCGCGCTGTGGGTCCTCTTCTGGGTCCTCTATGTCGGAGTCTTCGTCCTGATCTTCGGCGTGGCAATGGTCGGCGCAGGCTCAACCAGTTGAATCTCGACCAATTGAGTTCAGATTCCTTCGCGCCGTCCGGGCAGGACGCCGATACTGACCGTGCAATCGGTGTCGACGACGACCTCGCCGAGGCGGCCCCGCCCGATGACATCGACCATACAGACCTCGCCGAGGCGGCCCCGCCCGATGACATCGATCAGACCGACCCTGCCGGGCTGGGAACCGGTTCGAACCTCACCGGCGGTCGACTCATCCTGGTCGGCACTCCGATCGGCAACCTCGGCGATGCGAGCCCGCGGATGCGGGAGGCCATCGAAACGGCCGATGTCATCGCCGCCGAGGACACGCGTCGGTTCCTGGCGCTGGCGCAGCGGCTCGATCTCAGGCATACGAAACGGGTCATCAGCGTCTTCGACCACAACGAGGGGCACCGTGCTCCCGAGCTCGTCGAGCTCATCGCCGCCGGTGAGACCGTTGTTCTGCTCTCCGACGCGGGAATGCCCGCCGTCTCCGACCCCGGCTACCGCGTGGTCAGGGCCTGCGCCGAGGCGGGACTTCCGATCACGTCGACACCGGGTCCGTCCGCGGTGCTCATGGCCCTGGCGGTCTCGGGACTGCCGAGCGATCGCTTCAGCTTCGAAGGATTCCTGCCGCGCAAGTCCGGGCAGCGCAAGACCCTGCTGACCGAACTCAAGGCGGAGAAGCGCACGATGGTCTTCTTCGAAAGCCCGCACCGGATCGCCGATGCGATGAACGACTTCGCCGAGATCATCGGCATCGACCGGCCCATGGCCATCAGCCGCGAGCTGACGAAGACCTACGAGGAGACTCTGCGCGGAACCGTCGGTTCCCTGCGTGATCAGGCCGCCGGGGGGCTGCGTGGGGAACTGACCCTTGTGCTCGCCGGCGCCACCGAGGTCGAAACGGCTCCGGAGGACCACCTCGGCGAGGTCAGCGCTCTGGTCGACTCCGGTGTGCGCGCCAAAGACGCGGCCGGGCAGGTGGCGAAGAAGTTCGGACTGTCGAAGCGCGACGTCTACGAGGCCTGGCTCCACCGCGAGTGACGTGGGCGAGCGTGGCCGTGACTTGAACGTTTTCCGTTGTGGATTGCTGCGGCACACCTAGAGTCAGAAAGCACGGTTTCAAACAGGTGCTTTTCGACTCAAACCGGGCCGTCAGCGTCAATAGCCACCGATTCCGACGGTGAGGGGCGGTGGAACAGCGTTGCGACTCGTGCTCAGCGTGCTGTTGATCCGACCTTCACTGAGCCACCCTGCGCATGTGGACGTTCGGGTCGTATCCACAGTCTTCGAATCGGGTCTTGTCGCCGCTGACAGCATGTCGACATGGTGGCGACATGAAGAGCAATGTCGTTTACTTTCAGGACCTGCGGAACGTCGGAATCTCAACGACGGATATCAGAGGAGCGTTGGACTGCTGCCTGAAGAAGCTGTCTCGAGGCGTGGATTCGGTGATCCGACGGTGCAATGTCAGCTCACACCAGCGGTTCTCCGTTTTCGCGACGGACATCGCCTGGCTTGAGCAACACGAAGCGCGCCTGACCAGAGAACCTGATCAGGCGCGCAGGTATGAAGAACATCTGAAACGCCTGCAGATCATCCACTATCCGCACTTTCGCCCGGATGACATCGTATGCGGAGTCTCAGCTGCGCGATTACACCGGATCGGGATGTTCAACGAGCCGGATCAGCCAGTGTCGGTGTTCCATCCGGCGGCGAGCACGCGGACCAGTGAACTGGTGCGTCGGCGCAGGACGATCGCGGCGGAAGACATCTGCACTGTTGCCGGGCTGCGGGTGACGACCCCGGTTCGCACTGCGCTGGACCTTCGAAGCGAACTCGGAAACGCCGCCGGATTCGCAGCGATGGAACACGTGCTCCGTCGCCGTATGCTCGGCGACGACGAGGACCTCATTTTCAGACTCGGGTATCCGCCCACTCTGCTCGGCGATGTTCCCCAAATGCAGATCGACCTCTTTCTGGAGCCGATCATACGTCTGGCCAAAGGAAAGAAGGTTGCGTCCAAGCTGGCAAGGCTTGCGTCGCCCCTTTCCGAAAGCTACGCGGAAAGCCGAGCGGCGTTCAATCTGCATCTGCTCGGACTAAGTGACTTTGCCCAACAGATCGAAATCCTCGACGGAGGTCGTCTGCTGACGAGACTCGATTTCCTTCTCCGTGAGGACCAGGTGGCTCTCTATGTGGACGGATCTCAGAAATATGTCGATGGAGGCTTCGACCTCATGAACAAGGAGAGCCGGCAGCACAATCGTCTGCTGGCGATGGGTTACAAAGTAGTGCGCTTCAAGTTCAATGAGGTCCAGTCGCCGAAGCAGTTCGGTGAGAAACTGTTCCACCAGGCTCCTGAGCTCCGTGGGCGGTGCCGCAAGAGGCTTGTTCTCTGACTCCGTCTCTCGGTGTCTCCTCCTCCCGTCGTACGGAGCCGCGCAGTGCTGTCAGCGGAGTCGAGAGCGGCGGCTACACGGTTTGAGGCGCACAGCACGTGTTCAAACAGGGGCTATTCGACTCAAACGGTGCTTTCGCGGTCGAAGGTCCCGCACCCGCCCATGCACGCCCGCCGCACCGCGTCCCTTAGACTGAGTTCCCTATGGGTTACTACTTGACGACAGCGATTGCCTACCCCAACGGGGCCATTCACATCGGGCATGCCTATGAGTACATTGCGGCCGACACGATCGCCCGGTTCAAGCGACTGGACAATCATGATGTCTTCTTCTGCACCGGCACGGACGAGCACGGACTGAAGATGCTGCAGGCGGCGAACAAGCTCGGTATCACCCCCAAGGAACTCGCTGACGACAACGCGAAGAACTTCCGCGACACCCAACTCGCCCTCGGCTCGACCTTCGACCGGTTCATCCGCACCACCGACGACGACCACTACACCGCGTCGCAGGCCATCTGGCGCAAGCTCGAAGAGGCCGGCGACATCTACCTCGACACGTACTCCGGCTGGTACTCCGTGCGCGACGAGGCCTTCTACACCGACGACGAAACCGAAGTCGTCGACGGCGTCCGCCTGTCCAAGGAAACCCGCACCGAGGTGACCTGGACCGAAGAGGAGTCCTACTTCTTCCGCCTCTCGAAGTACCAGGACAAGCTGCTCGAGCTGTATAAGAACCACCCCGAGTTCATCGGCCCGGACTCCCGCCGCAACGAGATCGCCTCGTTCGTCTCCTCCGGGCTCAAGGACCTCTCCGTCTCCCGCACCACCTTCGACTGGGGCGTGCCGGTGCCCGGCAACGACAAGCACGTGATGTACGTGTGGATCGACGCCCTGACGAACTACATCACCGCCGCCGGTTTCCCGGACGACGACGAGAAGTTCGCGAAGTGGTGGCCCGCAGACGTCCACATCATCGGCAAGGACATCATCCGCTTCCACTCGGTCTACTGGCCCGCGTTCCTCATGAGCGCCGGCATCGAGCTGCCGGGGCGCGTCCACGCCCACGGCTTCCTCTTCAACTCCGGTGAGAAGATGTCGAAGTCCGTCGGCAACGTCGTCGACCCCCTCGACCTCGTCGACGCCTTCGGCCTGGACACCCTGCGCTTCTTCCTCTTCCGTGAGTTCTCCTACGGCCACGACGGTTCGTACACGAAGGACTCGATCATCACCCGGAAGAACTCCGACCTCGCCAACGAATACGGCAACCTCGCCCAGCGTTCGCTGTCGATGATCCAGAAGAACTGCGACGCCCAGGTGCCGCAGCCAGGCGAACTCAGCGAGGCGGATGAAAAGCTCCTCGCCCTCGCCCGGGCCGTACCGGACACCGCCCGACGTCACGTCGACACCCAGGCTCTCCACCTCTACGTCGAGGCCTGTTGGAAGGTGCTGTCCGAGGCCAACCGCTACTTCTCCGCACAGGAGCCGTGGAAGCTGAAGAAGTCCGACCCCGACCGCATGGCCACCGTGCTGTGGGTGACGATCGAGGTCGTGCGCATCATCTCCATCCTCATCCAGCCGGTCATGCCCGATTCCGCGGGCAAGATCCTCGACCTCCTCGGTGTGCCCGAAGGCAACGGTGAGGCCGGTGCGAAGGTCCTGCCGACCGCCGTCGATTCCGGATCCGGCGCCGAGGCGATGGGCACCGTGTCCGCGGGTGCGGGCATCGGTGTCGCCGCCGGTGCCGCCTACGCGTCGGCCGCCCTGGCGCCGAATGTCGCCGAGGCCGCTGCCGATGGCATCGCCGCCGCCGAGGCGGATCCCCGGTCGTTCGCGGCCGTCGAGTTCCCGCTCGAGCCGGGCACACCCCTGCCGAAGCCCGAACCCGTGTTCCCGAAGTTCGTGGAGGAGACCGAATAATGGCCTCGCGCGCCGCCGGAACCTATCCACCGGTGCCCGAACCACTCGCTCACCCCATCGTCGACACCCACACCCACCTCGACATCTGCACGGGTGTGCGGCTGCCGTTGGGCGCCGGCGAACCCGAACCCGAGGTGACCCCGGAGACGGACGAAGAGTTCCCGACGCTGGATTTCTTCCATGACACCGCCGCCGAGGCGGGAGTCCGTCGCATCGTCCAGATCGGCTGCGACCTGCCGGCAGCCCGGTGGACGACAGCGCTCGTGGCGTCCCAATTCTCAGCCACCCCCGCCGAGGCGGCCACGCAGGTGGGATCCCCCGCCGAGGCGGCCGACCCCCGCACTGTGCCCGCTCCTCCTGCCGAGGGGCGGACGTGGATGATCGGCGGAGCCGCCCTGCACCCGAACGAGGCACCGCGGCTGGCCGAACGCGGCCTGCTCGACGACGCGCTGACCGAGATCGAATCGCTCGTGAGTTCGCATGAGCGCATGCGTGTGGTGGGGGAGACCGGTCTCGACTACTTCCGCACAGCGGAGGATGGCGTCGCCGAACAGCAGCGCTCCTTCCGTGCCCACATCGAGATCGCCAAGCGCACGGGACGCGCCCTGCAGATCCACGACCGGGAGGCACACGCCGATGTGCTGCGCATCCTCAGAGAGGAAGGCGCCCCCGAGGTCACGATCTTCCACTGCTACTCCGGTGACGAGGCGATGGCCCGCGAATGCGCCGCGGAAGGCTACTACATGTCCTTCGCCGGCAACCTCACGTTCAAGAACGCCGACGAGCTGCGGCGGGCCGCGGCGGCCGCTCCACTGGAGCTGCTGCTGACGGAGACCGACGCACCCTTCCTCACCCCGCACCCGCACCGCGGGAAGCCGGGAGGTCCCTACCTCACGGCGATCACGGCGCGGAAACTCGCCGAGGTGCGTGGAATGAGCGAAGAGGATCTGTGTGCGGCCGTGTGGACCAACGCGGAGCGGGCCCTCGGCAGCTGGGACTGAGAACTCCAGCCGATCGATGAGCGACCGACCGTTGGCGCGTGTCGCACTGCGACCGTCGGGCTGGGCCGAACCTCAGGCTCAGTGAGCGAGGTAACGAATCGGTGCGCCGCCTCGGCGAGGAGATGTCACGGTCGGGACTGCCCCTGAAACATGGGGAACTCCAGGTCAGACACGCCCTCAGGAAACTCACACCGTTACATTTCCGTGATATTTTGCGAACCGTGTAACGAATCGGTTACAGTGAACGGGTCGATAAACTCTGCTCAGGGATATTTTTGTGATTGATTTTCTGAAGAACCGCAAGGTTCAGATCGCTGCACAGGCGGTCGTGATCACCGGACTCGTCGGTGGCACGGGCGCGGTTGTGACCATGAACAAGCCTGTGACCTTGGAGGTCAACGGGCAGGCCGAAGAGATCCGGACCTTCGGCGGAACGGTCGGGGACATCCTCGACAGCCACGAAATCGATGTCGATAAGCGCGACCAGGTCAAGCCCGGTGTGGGCACCAAGGTCGACCGTGACATGACGATCACCGTCAACACGGCGAAGAAGGTGGCGCTGTCCGTCGATGGCAAGGAATCCGACGAATGGACCAACGCGAACACCGTGGGTCAGGCTCTGGCCGACCTCGGCGTCGACGCGAAGGGCGCCGACCTCAACGCGAAGGCCAGCCAGCGGCTGAAGGACGAGGGCAACGACATCGAGGTGACCACGTCGAAGGACCTCACCGTCGTCGCCGACGGCAAGGACCACAAGGTCTCGGCCGCTGTGGGCACCGCGAAGGAGGCGCTTAAGGACACGGGCGTCAAGCTCGATGAGGACGACTTCTTGTCCGTACCGATGTCCGCCGAGGTCTCCGACGGCCAGGTGCTCACGGTCAACCGCGTGGAGAACGACACCGTCAAGGACAAGCAGGCCATCAAGGCCAAGGTCGAGACCAAGAAGTCCGACTCCCTCTACGAGGGCGAGACCAAGGTCGAGACCGAGGGCAAGGATGGCGTGAAGCAGGTCACCTACAAGGTCAAGATGATCAACGGCGAAGAGGTCAAGAAGGAGAAGAAGGACGAGAAGGTCCTCTCCGAACCCAAGACCAAGGTCGTCATCCAGGGCACCAAGAAGAAGGAAGAACCGGCCGACACCGGAGGCTCCGACTCGGGTGACTCCGGCGATTCCGGTTCGGGCGACTCCGGTGACTCGAGCACCGGCGGCGGCTCCGGATCGAGCGGCGGTTCCATGTCCACCGCTGAGATCAAGGCGATGCTCGGCGGACCCGGATCCAAGTGGTACCAGGTCGCCAAGTGCGAGTCGAACTTCAACCCTCGTGCGGTGAACCAGTCGAACCGCGCGCACTTCGGTCTGTTCCAGTTCAAGCTCGCCACCTGGCAGTCCATGGGCGGCAGCGGCAACCCGATCGATGCCAGCCCGCGGGAGCAGTTCGAGCGTGCCAAGAAGCTCCAGGCCGCAGCCGGCTGGGGACAGTGGGCCTGCGCCTGATCTGAGATCGGAGCCGGGGTGCCGACTGGGCGCCTGACGGCATTGAACTCTGGCCGCCATTGACAACAGATATCGACAACTGAGCTGAGGCGGTCAGCAAGGAGCGTGGGCCCCGAGGAAGAATCCTCGGGGCCCACGCTCTTTCGTGCCCGTCGGGGCAGGGTGGAGGTGCGAGTTGCGGACGATCCGTGCTGGAAAGACCCGCGCATTCCCGCACGGATCGACCGGAACTCGACACCGGTGCCAACGGAAGTCGACACCGGTGCCACCCCCGCGCAGCCCCCACACGCAGCCCCCGAACTGAACTTTCGCCCAGAGCATGACGAATTGCTGGCACTCAAGTTGACCGAGTGCTAAGAGCGTTCTAGAGTCAGAATTAGCACTAGCACTCATTGAGTGCCAGTTTCATGAGACGGTCGAATCGCTCGGCACCCGCGACGACGAGAGGTTCATGGCAGCAGCCGCCGTCTGACTCGATGAAATAGAACCCAGCGAAGGGAGAGGGCCCGATATGTCGGTCTCCATCAAGCCACTCGAAGATCGGATTGTCATCCGTCAGGTCGAAGCAGAACAGACTACCGCCAGTGGTCTGGTCATTCCCGAAACCGCCAAGGAGAAGCCTCAGGAAGGCGAAGTTGTCGCAGTGGGCCCGGGCCGCGTTGCTGACAACGGCAACCGCGTGCCGGTCGACGTCGCCGTCGGCGACAAGGTCATCTACTCCAAGTTCGGAGGCACCGAAGTCAAGTACGCAGGCGAAGAGTTCCTCGTGCTCTCGGCTCGCGACGTGCTCGCCGTCATCGGCTGAATCCCCTGAACAACCACTTCACTGACAGGAGGACGAATGCCTAAATCATTGGAATTCAACGACGAAGCCCGTCGTGCACTCGAAAAGGGTGTCAACACCCTGGCCGACACCGTCAAGGTGACACTGGGACCCAAGGGCCGCAACGTCGTGCTCGACAAGAAGTGGGGCGCTCCCACGATCACGAACGATGGTGTGACCATCGCCCGTGAGGTCGAGGTCGACGATGCGTACGAGAACCTCGGCGCACAGCTGGCCAAGGAAGTCGCCACCAAGACCAACGACATCGCCGGCGACGGAACCACCACCGCGACCGTTCTCGCTCAGGCCTTCGTCAACGAAGGACTGCGCAACGTTGCCGCAGGTGCCGCACCCGGACAGCTCAAGCGCGGCATCGAGACCGCCGTCGAGGCCGTCTCGCAGCAGCTGGGCACGATCGCCCGCGACGTCGCCGACTCCTCGGAGATCGCACACGTCGCCGGTCTGTCGGCTCAGTCGCCCGAGATCGGCAAGCTCATCGCCGATGCCTTCGACAAGGTCGGCAAGGACGGCGTCATCACGATCGACGAGTCGCAGGCCGCGTCCGTCGAGCTCGAGATCACCGAAGGAATGCAGTTCGACAAGGGCTTCCTGTCGCCGCACTTCGTGACCGATGCTGATCGTCAGGAGGCTGTGCTCTCCGACGCGCTCATTCTCATCAACCAGGGCAAGATCTCCAACATCCAGGAGCTCCTGCCCGTCCTCGAGAAGGTGCAGCAGGCCGGCAAGCCGCTGTTCATCGTCGCCGAGGACATCGAGGGTGAGGCACTGTCGACCCTGGTCGTCAACAAGCTGCGCGGAATCATCAACGTCGCCGCCGTCAAGGCTCCCGGCTTCGGTGACCGCCGCAAGGCCATCCTCGAGGACCTCGCCGTCCTCACCGGTGGCCAGGTCGTCACCCCGGACATGGGCATGAAGCTCGACCAGGTCACCCTGGAAGAGCTCGGCAACGCCCGCACCATCACCGTCACCAAGGACAACACCACCATCATCGATGGTGCTGGTTCCGACGATGCTGTTGCCGGTCGTGTCGCACAGATCCGCGCCGAGGTCGAGAACACCGATTCCGACTGGGACCGTGAGAAGCTGCAGGAGCGCTTGGCCAAGCTCTCCGGCGGAGTCGCCGTCATCAAGGTCGGCGCCGCCACCGAGGTGGAGCTCAAGGAGCGCAAGCACCGCGTCGAAGACGCTGTGTCCGCTACTCGTGCCGCCATCGAAGAGGGCGTCGTCGCCGGTGGTGGATCAGCTCTGATCCACGCTGCGAAGGTTCTCGACGGCAACGACCTCGGTCTGACCGGTGACGCACTCACCGGTGCCGAGATCGTCAAGCGCGGAGTCGTCCAGCCGCTGCGCTGGATCGCCGCCAACGCCGGCCAGGACGGCTACGTCGTCGTCGCCAAGGTCCAGGACCTCGAGTCCGGCCAGGGCTACAACGCCGCCATCGACGAATACGGCGACCTCATCGGCGCCGGAATCATCGACCCCGTCAAGGTCACCCGTTCGGCACTGCGCAACGCCGCTTCGATCGCCGCCCTGGTTCTCACCACCGAGACCCTGGTCGTCGAGAAGAAGGACGAGGAAGACGAGGACTGAGCGACCCGCTCGGACGTCAGTCAACTCTGACCACGACAGTGGCCCGGAACATCACGTTCCGGGCCACTGTCGCATTCACTCTCGCACTCATCGGCGTATGCACCCTCGCCGAGGCGGCCCGCCACACTTTCAATGCGTTCAGGGCGGTCGCCTCCGCGGCTGTCTCCGTTGTCGACTTCGATGCGAACGTATTCACCTCGGGGACAGGTGCAGTTCACGATCGAACGCATCGCTGTGGTTACAGTGATCGGAACATTCGATTGAACTTCTGCACTCCGTGAAGTGAACAAGGGACCCATGAAGAGAATTACGATGATCGGCGATGTCGGGTGGAGTCAGTTCTACCACCTCGGCGATGAGGCGATGACGGAACTGGCCATCGATGAGCTTAGTGCCCGAGCGGATATCGCCATCACGCTTATCGCCGGTGAACCCCAGCACGCGAGCGAAATGTACGGCGTCGACGCTGTCAGACGCATCGGATTCAGGCGCGACCGCCGTCCCAATACCTCTCGGATGAAGAAGATCCTCGACTACGTCGCCGGAGATCGGACTGCGCTGAAGGCAGATGACCCGGCGATCGACGTCGTCGATGCAGTCCGGAAGTCCGAGGCCGTCCTCATCGCGGGCGGTGGCAACCTCAACTCGATGTTCGCCCATCACATCTACGAGCGTGCGACCCTGGCGAAGGTCGCCCGTGCCCTCGGCAAACCGTATGCGCTGACCAGCCAGACGCTCGGGCCGCTCATCTACGACGAGGATCGGGACATCGTCCACGACCTCCTCGCCGAGGCGGAGTTCGTCGGAACCCGCGAAAGCTACACGACCCAGCTCGTCGACGATCTCGGACGAGGTTCCGCGACGGTGCGCCGTCAGGTCGACGACGCGTTCTCATTGACAGCCCGCGACGAGGACCGGTCTGCCGTATCTGATCTGACCGAGCGGCCATTCATCCTGGCCAGCTTCGCCGAGAAGGCCTCGACCCCGATGCTCAGTGATGACGAATACCATGCGCGACTGGCAGAACTCACTCGTCGACTCGCCGAGGATACCGGCCTGCGGGTGCTGCTTGTGCCGCACGGAGGGGCTCTGCCCCCGGCACCGGAGACGAGAGACCAGCTCACCGACCCGAAGATCGCTCAGGCCAGCGGGCACGCCGAGGTCGTTCCCACGCGGATGCTCACCGCACGAGAGCTCATCGCTCTGACAGAGCAGGCCCACATGGTCGTCGGCACCCGTTACCACGCGGCGATCTTCGCCGGAGCCGCGGGCATTCCCTTCGTCTCATTGGCACCCAACCTCTATTCGTCCATCCGGATGAGGGGAGCTGCGGAGAACGTCGGCATGGAGGATTACGTGCTGCCGCTCGATTCGGTCGACGACATCGTGTCGACTGCCGTCGGCGCGGTGGGAAACCGAGACGAGCTCACGGGCCGACTGAGTGCACAGTCGCAGAAGCGCCGCGCTGAGCATCAGCAGTGGTGGGACTTCGTCGTCGCGAAGACGCTGGGCGACACCCCCGGAGCGACGGAGACCGAAGCACCCGGCTTCTTCCACGCCGAAGCGATCGACAACCCATACGTCGGCAACATCGGCGTAGTCCGTGAACGTCTCAACGCCGTCCAGAACTACGGGCTGGTGATGGCGCTCAAGGACCGGAAGGCGGCACGGGCGAACGAAGAGGTGCAGGCGGTGAAGTCGCAGCTGCAGCGCTTACGCACCGAACGCGACGAGGCCCGCCGACGTGATGAGCGGCGCGAGTCCGAACCTGCTGTCCGAGCAGCCCGGCGCGTCGAAACCGCAGGTCGCCGAACCACGGAGTTCGCCCGTCGCACATATCGCCGGCTGCGTGCCGCTCGCAGGTAGGGTCTCAGCTTCGCTCTCGAAGGTGGGAGAGCCAGAAGGTACGCTCCGTGGGCGGGCCCAAGCGGATCGTGCCCTCGCACAGCCGCCTCACACCTACTGGCCAGTCGCTTTTCATGTTTCTGAAGCCTGATCCTCGTTAGTCTGGAAATGACAGCTTGCACCGACGCATGAGGGACTCTATGACCACCGGCCCAACGATGCCCATCGCCCGACTCCGCGACGTTTCGAAGGTCTTCGATCCGAAAGGGGCGGCCGTCACGGCCCTCAGCGGGGTCAGCCTCGACATCGCACCGGCCGAGCTGACCGCGGTGATGGGCCCCTCGGGGTCCGGGAAGTCAACCCTCATGCACGTCCTCGCCGGACTCGACCGGCCGACTTCCGGAGAGGTCCGCCTCGGCGAGCAGGAGATCACCACGCTTGGCGACGACGATCTCACGGCTCTGCGCCGGCGCCGGATCGGGTTCGTCTTCCAGGCCTTCAACCTCGTGCCCACCCTCACCGTCAAAGAGAACATCCGGCTGCCCTTCGAACTCGACGACCGGCGACCGAACGCCGACGAACGCGCCTGGATCTCCACTGTTGTCCACCGCCTGGGGTTGGAGGACCGGCTCAAGCACCGACCCAACGAGCTCTCCGGCGGCCAACAGCAGCGCACCGCCATCGCCCGGGCACTCGCAACCCGCCCCGATATCCTCTTCGCCGACGAACCGACCGGCAACCTCGATGCGAAGTCCGGCCGCGAGGTCATGGCGATCATGGTCGAGGCCGTCCGGGACTTCGGCCAGTCGATCGTGCTCGTCACCCACGACCCGATCGTCGCCGCCCATGCCGACCGCGTCATCTTCATCGCCGACGGCACCCCGGTGGCCGAACTGAATGACGCCATCACCGCCGAGGCGATCGCCTCGACCATGCTCGACATCGACGAACGCGCCGACACTGCGGTGAGCCGATGAACCCACTGCGCGAAATCCGGACCAACCCGCGGCAGTTCCTCCCCAGCGTCCTCGTCGTCTTCATCGCCGCCCTCTTCGGCACCGCGATCATGCAGGGCATCGCGATCCTCACGGCGTGGCTGTCGTCCGAGAAGATCATCGCCGAATCCGAGACCGCGCAGAACCTGCTGACGATGGTCGGGTTCACCTTCTTCCTCATCGCTCTCTTCGTCTCCGCGATCGTCATCGCGAACACGTTCTCGATCATCATCGCCGGTCGCAGCCGCCAGCTGGCCCTGCTGCGCCTCATCGGGGCGTCGTCGAAACGGCTGCGCAGGGCCGCCTCGGCGGAGGGACTGATCATCTCCGTCCCCGCGGCGGTGCTCGCCTTCGCAGCGTCGACCGGGCTGGCGAAAGCTGCCCAGAATTTTCTGGGCAACGCCATCACCGAGGAGGTCGCCCTCCTCACCCCGACCATGGCCGTTCCCGCCCTCGCCACCATCATCGTGACTTGGGCTTCGGCGTACCTGGGGGCGCGCCGCATCACGGGGATCTCGCCGATCGAGGCGACCTCGCAGGCGGTGGAGGTCCGGCCGGAGGATGCCCGCGCCTCATTGGGCGGACTCACGGCCTCGCTGATTCTGCTGTCGATGGGTCTGACGTTCCTCGTCAACGCCGTGATCGGGGCCGCCGACCATCGGATCAGCCTGATCAGCGTGGTGCTCACCGCATTGGGGTCGAGCCTGACCTTCCTCGGCGTCATCATCGGCCATCCGTGGATCCTGCCGCCCCTGCAGGCGGCGATCGGCTGGCTGTGCGGGCGCACCGCGGTGTCCCGGTTGGCCGCCTCGACGATCGCCCGCCATCCCACCCGGAATGCCCGCACGGTCATCGGACTCGTCATCGGCATCACGCTCATCGTCATGTTCGCCACCGCCATGACCACCTTCCGCGACCAGCTGCTGCGGTACGCGCGGTCACTCGGCGAGGAAGGGTGGGGCGGCCTCGAGGACGCGCTGGCCACCGTCATCGACAAGTCGATGCTGTTCGCGCTGGCCCTCATTCTCTTCTCCGTGATCATCGCCGTCATCGGCGTCGCGAACACGCTCATGCTCTCGGTGCGTCAGCGCACGCAGGAGATCGGCCTGCTCATGGCGCTCGGCCAGACCCCGAAGCGCGTGCGGCGGATGATCACCGCCGAAGGCCTGCAGCTGAGCTTGACCGCCTGCCTGGTCGCCGTGCCGTTGGGCATCGGGTTCGGCTGGGTCGGCGCGCTGACCCTGCTCTCACCTCTGCTCGGCCTCTTCGCCCCGAGCGTGCCCTGGACGGTCGTCATCGCGGTCATCGCCGGCACCCTCATCGCCGTGTTCGTCGCCAGCCGCGAACCCGCCCGCGCAGCCACATCGATCAGTCCCGTCGAGGCGCTCGAAGCCGTGTGAGGTGCGGGGGCCGGAGGTACGGCCGACCGCTTCCGGCTACTGCTGCGCTGTCACTTTCTCCGTCGCCGCCCAGGTCGCCAGCAGCCGCAGCTTCTCCGAGGTCGGCGAATCAGGCTCGGCGACATAGGTCGACAGTGCGATGGACGGTAAGGAGGCAAGAGCGAGCTCTTCGAATCCGAGATCGAGTTCGCCGACCTCGTGATGGTGAAGTGTCTTGGCGCCGGTGCGGTGGATGCCGACATCGTGGGCGGCCCAGCGTGCGCTGAAGTCCGTGCTTCTCGTGGACAGCTCGCCGATGAGCTGGGTCAGCTGCCTGTTGTGCGGAGTCTTGCCGGCCTGGGCTCGCAGCATGCGCACGCAGGTGCCGGCCGCCTCGTCGATGTTGCCGAAGAAGGTGTCGGCTGCGGGATCGAGGAAGACGAATGCAGCCATGTTCGGCGGGGCGGAGTCGGACCTCTTCGTGGGGCTGGCAAAGACGACGTCGAAGAGGGCCCGGCCGAGAGTATTCGCCGCGACGATATCGAGCTGTTGGTTCAGCGCGACCACCGGTGACTCACTCATCGAATCGATGAGCAGCTGAACCTGCCGCGGTACGGACGCCGCAGACCTCGGGTGCCGACGTGCCCGCGAGGGCCGACGGGACGTGCGGGCCAGGTCGTAGAGGTAGGCGGTCTCGTCGTCACCCAGCTGCAGCGTCCGGGCGAGGGCGTCGAGGATCTCGTCGGAGACGCCGCTCAAGTCGCCCTTCTCGATCCGCGTGTAATAGTCCACGGACACTCCGGACAGCATCGCGACCTCTTCTCGGCGCAGACCGGGGACGCGTCGCACACCGCTGCCGGTGGGCAGTCCGACCATGTCCGGAGTGATTTTCGCCCGGCGAGTGGTGAGGAAGTCCCGTACTCTCTCGTCTTTCGCGCTCATATCACCATGCTAAGGACCGTCATCGTCGGGAGCCAGGTTCTCTGAGAACCTCCGAACGAGGCGGCGCCCGTTCGAACGGGAGGCTCGCGTTCGAACGGGAGGCGCCCCTCCGAACGGGAGGCTCGCGTTCGAACGGGAGGCGCCCGATCGAAGAAGAGCTGCGCACGATCGGCGAAGGGGGTTCTGACAGAACCTACCGCGAACAGGCAGACCCGAGAAGTATGGGTGGTGTCGAAGAGATCGGGACCGATCCGATCTCTTCGACGACCACGACCACGACCGAGCTTGGAGGAACCGATGACTGAAGGTACGGAGCGCGTGAGCTTTCGTTCTCCGGGAATGGCCTGGGACCTGGCAGGCATCATTCACCGCCCAGAGGGATTCGACCCGGACGGGTCGTATCCGGCGATCGTCAGCGTGCATCCCATCGGCAGCTGCAAGGAGCAGACGGCAGGGAATGTGTATGCAAAAGCCCTGGCCGATGCTGGGTATGTGGTGCTGGCATTCGACGCCAGCTATCAGGGAGAGAGCGGTGGGCAGCCGCGCCTCGTCGAGGATCCCGCGCAGCGCGTCGAAGACATCAAGGTGGCGATCGACCACCTCGTCACACTTCCCTACGTCGATGCCGACCGGATCGGCGGAATCGGAGTGTGCGGCGGTGGCGGGTATGTCATCAGCGCGACCATGACCGATCGCCGCCTCAAGGCCGTCACCTCCATCACCGGGGTGAACTTCGGCCGGCTCAGTCGTGAGGCATTCAGCCAGTACGACCCGATCGCTGCTCTGGAGCAGATGGCTGCGCAGCGCACTGCCGAGGCCCGCGGCGAGAAGGCCCGTGTCGATGACTACCTGCCCGAATCCGTCGAGGCGGGAAAGAAAGCGGGCGTCGACGACATCGACATGCTCGAGGCCACCGACTACTACAAGACCGACCGCGGTCAGGCGCCCGGCGGCGCCACGAGCGCAGCGTTCTCGCGGCGTTCGGCAGCAGTCGGCTGGGATGCGTTCTTCGATGCCGAGCAGCTGCTCACTCAGCCGCTGCTCGTCGTCATCGGCGACAAGCCCGGCGGGTTCGGTGCCTACCGTGACGGGCAGGAGATCTACGGTCGTGCCGCCTCGAAGGACAAGCAGCTCCTCGTCGTACCGGACACGTCCCACTACGACCTCTACGACCAGCCGGAACCCACCGCTGAGGCGATCAAGGCAGCAACCGGATTCTTCGGCTCGCATCTGTGAGCGCACGATCACAAATCAGTGCTCACCGATCGACGAGCCGAGCAGTACCAGCAACCGAGCGACACAAATAACCAACCAAGGAGAGAATCATGAGCGAGAACATCGACATCAAGACCCTCAACGGCTACGGCACCACCCTGGCGGCCGTGATCAACTTCCCACAGGACTTCGACTCCACCAAGCAGTACCCGGCGATCGTCGTCTCCCATCCGGGCGGCGGCGTCAAGGAGCAGACCGCCGGGCTCTACGCGGGCAAGCTCGCGGAGTTCGGCTTCGTCACCGTCGCCTATGATGCGTCCTTCCAGGGTGCGAGCACCGGTGAGCCGCGCCAGCTGGAGAACCCGCACATCCGCACCGAAGACGTGTCCGCCGTGGTCGACTACCTGACAGGGCTCGACTACGTCGACAACGAGCGGATCGGCGGAATGGGCATCTGCGCCGGGGCCGGCTACACCGCGAACGCCGCGATCAACGATCCGCGCATCAAGGCGGTGGGTACGGTGAGCCTGGTCAACATCGGTCAGATGTTCCGCAACGGGTGGACCAACGATGTCGCCGATGCCGACGCCTTCCCGGTGCTGAAGATGGGTTCGGATGCGCGCACCACCGACGCCGCCGGTCAGGACAACCCGTTCCCCCTGGCCCCGATGAAGGAGGAGGAGGCTCCGAACGAGGAGCTGCGTCAGGCGTGGGAGTACTACCACACTCCCCGCTGCGAGCACCCGAACGCTCCTGGCTTCATGACCGCACGGAGCCTCTCGCAGATCATCACCTACGACGCCTTCCACAAGGCCGAGGCCTTCCTCACTCAGCCGCTGCTGGTGATCGCGGGCAGCGAGGCCGGCTCGAAGTGGATGAGCGATGACCTCTATGAGCGCGCGGCGAGTGCCGACAAGGCCTCCCACGTCATTGAGGGCGCGAACCACATGGAGCTCTACGACGGTGAGAAGGAGGTCGCCGAGGCAGTGAGCAAGCTCGGACCCTTCTTCACCGACAAGCTCTGAAGCGAAGAAAAGGGCAACCGTCGCCCCGCGCCAACGGTGCGGGGCGACGATCCGTCCAATCGAAAGGATGGCCGAGACAATGGCTGCATGGACCGAAGACGAACTGAACCGCATCAACGCCGAGACCTACTTCACCGTCGGGGCGACCCTCCCGGACGGAACGACGCCGAAGAGCGTTGACATCTGGTCCGTGCCGGTGGGAGAGCGGATCTTCATCCGCTCCTTCAACGGCACACAGGGCAAGTGGTACGGCCCCGCCCTGGAGACCGGTCGCGGACGGATCTCTGCGGGCGGCGTGGAGAAGGATGTGCGCTTCGTGCCTGTCGACTCCGCGGACGAGGAGACGAACCAGGCCGTCGACGCCTCGTTCCTCGACAAGTACGCCGAGAGTCAGTACTCGGTGACGATGTCGACCGAACCGGTGCGCCGGAACACCCTCGAAGTCGTCCCTGCGGACTGACCCGGACGACGCGAATGGTCCCGGGAACCGTCGTACGACGGTTCCCGGGACCATTCCCTGCAGGCGACCTTGCGTCAGGGCACGATGTCGGCCGATATAGTATGTACCCAGCGCACGGCGCCAAGAGACTGGTGGTCGATCCACCGCCCTCTTGTGAAGAGCAGCTTCCAGGCGGCTGGCAGCGAAGAAATCCACCTGTGGACCTCCTACGACGATGAATGGACAAACATGATCGCGAGCAATGCACGTCCAAGCGATCCACGATTGGCCCTTGTCACTGGAGCGACAGGCCTGATCGGTTCGGCGATTGCACGAAAACTCGATGCCCGCGGTGAGAACGTCGTCCTGCTGGCCCGCAACGCCCGCAAACTCCAGCGATTGAAGTCGCAGCTTCAGCACCAGGATTCGACTATGACCATCAGTGCCGACGTCCGCGAGCCGTTCGATGTCGTCGAAGCGAGAGAAGCCATCCGTGAGGGCTTCGACGCCGATCCCGATCTCATTGTCGTCGGAGCGACAATTCTCCGCACCGCCGAGTTCCCCACCGCTGTCCCGGCCGAATGGTCCTCGATGATCAACACGAACTTCGAAGGCATGCTCCATACTGTTCAGACCTTCATGGACGGCGTCCTCGCCGCTGCGGCGGACGGTCGAGCCGCCGACATCGTCATCCTCGGCTCACCCCAAGCCCGCAAACGCAGCCAACGATACGGTGTCTTCTCCGCTATCACCGCGGCGCAGGCTCAGCTCGCCAAGCACCTGCGCGCGGAACTCGGTCCCCAAGGGGTCCGGATACATCATCTCGCGGCTGAATACGCTGACCCCGACCTCGGCGAGGATGCCATCGGCGAGACCGGTGAGGATGATCGAGCCGATCACCGGTGGGACGAGGCCTCCACAGGACCCGCGAGCGTAGCCGAAGTCGTCGACTTCGCCACCAGACTGCCGCTTCGCGCCAACCTCGCCGAGGTGACCCTGAGAGTGGTGGACGCGTGATGTCCGGACTCAGGCAACGCTTCCAGTCCTTTCTCGCCGCGGAGAGCTCAGGGGCGATCATGCTCCTCGGGGCAACGCTCATCGCTCTGCTGTGGGCGAACCTCGGTTCCGACTCCTACGACGGTTTCTGGCACACCGAGGTGGGAATCGCTGTCGGAGATGGAGGATTCCACCTCAGCCTCCAGCACTGGATCAACGATGGTCTCATGGCGATCTTCTTCTTCCTCGTCAGCCTCGAAGTGAAGAAGGACTTCGTGCTCGGCGAGCTCCACGATCTCAGACGTGCGAGCCTGCCGATCTTCGCCGCCGTCGGAGGCCTCGCCATCCCGGCGGTCCTCTTCGTCGTCATCAATTGGGGAACCGCAGAAGTGGGTGCCTGGGGCACCGTCATCTCCACCGACACAGCGTTCGTCGTCGGCATCCTCGCTGCGTTCGGCTCCCGCATTCCTGTCCAGCTGCGCATCTTCCTCCTCGCCCTGGCCGTCGTCGACGACATCGGGGCACTGGCCGTCATCGCGGTGGTCTACACGGAGGCGCTCAACTTCGTCTGGGTCGGCATCGCCGTCGTCATCGCTGTGCTCATCTTCGCTGCTCAGCGCCTGCAGACTTGGCGGGCGATCGTCTACGTCGTCCTTGGCAGCGCGCTCTGGGTCGCCGTCTACCAGTCGGGGATCCATGCGACGATCGCCGGTGTCGTCACGGCACTTCTGCTGCCGGTGTTCCCGCCGCAGAGAGAGCGTGTCAACGCCGCAAACGATCTCACAAGCCGCTTCCGGCGGTCCCCAGACGCCGCGCGCGGCAAGGCCGCCGTCGAGGGCATCCTCAGCTCGGTGTCGATCAACGACCGCTTCCAGCTCAACCTTGCCCGGGCGGTGACGTTCATCGTCGTTCCCCTCTTCGCCCTGTCCAATGCGGGCGTCGAAATTACAGGGGAATCGCTCGGCCACGCGTTCGCTTCGACCCTCATGTGGGGCGTCGTCGTCAGCCTCGTCGTCGGTAAGTTCATTGGCGTCTTCGGTGCCGCCTACCTCGGCAAGCTCCTCAAGATAGGCGAGATGCCGCCGGCTCTCAGAGGTCGTCACATCGCCTCGGGCTCACTGCTGACGGGCATCGGGTTCACGATCTCGCTGTTCATCGTCGACCTCGCGATCGATGACCCCGTCGCCCAGTCCGACGCCCGGATCGGCATCCTGCTCGCCTCCGTCATCGCCGCGGGTCTCGGTTTCATCTCACTGACCCTCACCGCGCGCTACGACGAAGCTCGAGCACCGGAGAGGCAACGTCTCGAACGCGATATCGATCCGGCGCGCGACCACTGCCTCGGCGATGCGCACGCGCCGTATTCGCTCGTCGAATACGGGTCGTTCGGCGGACTCGACGACCTTGCCACCGAGGATCTCGTGCAGCGGGTGCGCGATCATTTCGATGAGGATCTCATATACGTCTTCAGGCACCTTCCGCCCACCGAGGAAGCTCCGGACCAGACGCCCGAGGCGCTCGAAGCGGTCGCTGCGCAGTCCCCGGAGCTGTTCTGGTCGATGCGCAGCCAGCTCAATGAGATGAGCGAGCAGGAGGCCATCGACAATCGCAGTCTGCTGCGCGCGACGGTCAACGTCGGGGCCAACCTCTCCCGTGTCGAAGAGGATCTGCGTCGCAGCGAGCGCCGTGCACGGGTCAACGAGGACTTCGTCGACGCGGAGTCGATGGGCATCACAAGCGGCCCCGGATTCTTCGTCAACGGACTGGTTTACACAGGCGAACTGGAGCCGGAAGCCATCATCGCCGAGATCGAGGAGACGCGAACGGCCGAGACGGACTCCGCCGAGGCTGCCGCTGCTGGGACGGGGGCCTCAGGGCCTGCGTCAACCGAATCCACCTCGACCGAAAGGCACAGTGATGATGTTTGAGGCATCGGAAGGCAAGTTGAACAGCTCGTTCGTAGTGACGGGTGGATCGGGCCTCATCGGGTCTGTGATCACGCGCCGTCTCATCGACCTCGACCACGAGGTCGTCGTCATCGACCGGGAACCTCTGCCGTCCTCTTTGGCAGACCGTGTCGCTGAATTCCATCAGATCGACATCACCGACGACGCGGCGTGCGAAGCAGCAGTCGACGACATCCTTGCCAGTCGTCCGCAGATCAACGGGGTCATCGCCTGCGCCGGCATCACTCGCATCGCCCAGTTCCTCGACTACAGCGCCGAGGAGTGGGCGCGGGTCCTTGACGTCAACGTGACTGCGAACGTCGCTCTCATCAGACGCCTCGTGCCCACTCTCGTCGATTCCGCAGCGGCGGGCGCCGGCTCCGATGTCGTCATCCTCGGATCTGTCGGCAGTGAGGCCTTCTTCCGTGGAGCGAGTGTCTACGGCGCCGGCTCGAGCGCGCAACGGACCTTCACCTCTCACCTCCGCACCGAGTTCGCCTCCCGCGGGCTGCGCGCGACGAGCATCGACTTCGGCTATGTGAAATCCGAAGCGGTCGATTGGCACGAACTCTATACGGCGGACTTCGATCGGTTGGAAGAGAACATGATGACCCCCGAGGATCTCAGTGACACGGTCATGTTCGTGCTCAGCCAACCGGCCGGGGTTCAGCTTCACGACATCACTCTCATCAGCACCGAACAGGGTTGGGTCTGACACGATCGGAACCCTGAACCTCTTCGAACGCACCTCGGATCTGCCCGAGCGCGGTCCCGCGGCGTTCGCACTCACATCGCTCCGTGCCCTGCCCGGCGATGTCGTGTGGACCCGATACGCGCGCTGGTCCCCGACGATCCACCGTGATTCCGCGTCGCGGGACCACGGTCGTGGTGGGTGATGCGTCCAACACCACATGCCCGAGAAGGGCGAATATCAGCAACATCAGCAAGGAGAGAACACAGCTCATGACCAAGACACTTGACCAGACCGTCGCGCTCGTGACCGGAGCCAGCAGCGGCATCGGCGAAGCCACCGCACGCATCCTGGCCGCCCAGGGAGCGACGGTCGCCATCGTCGCTCGTCGCGCGGAACGGCTGGAGAGCCTCGCGGGGGAGATCAGGGCCGAGGGAGGGACTGCACTGGTCCTCGCAGCCGACGTCACGGATCCGTGCGCTCCAGGCTGCGGACATCGCCGAGGGTGTCGAATACATGGTCACCCGACCGCCGCACACCGCTGTCGGTGAACTCTGGATCATGCCCACCGACCAGGGCTGACACGACCCCACCTGCCGCGGGCGTCCGGGAGCCGCCCGCGGCAACGGCAGCGTCGTCGCACGCCGAATTCCGGTTGGCGACCGCAAAGAAAGGACATCACAGTTGGACCCTCATCCTCGGGACGACGCCTCTCTGAGTCGAGCGTTCGAGTTCGCCGGAGGCATCACTCTGCGCAACCGGATCATCATGGCACCGATGACCACCTACTCCGCAGACCGTGACGGCACGATCTCGGAGGAGGAGCTGACGTTCTATCGGGACCGGGCGCGCGGCGCGGGCATGCTCCTGAGCGGCTGCACGCACGTGACGCCGAACGGAGTGGGCTTCGTCGAGGAGTTCGCCGCCTACGACGACCGATTCCTTCCGAGCCTCCGGAATCTCGCCGCGGCGATGCGCAGCGGAGGGGGTGCCGCCGTCCTGCAGATCTTCCATGCCGGCAGCAAAGGGGTGCCTGAGCGGATCCCGGACGGGATCGTCGTCAGTTCCGGAGAGAATCCGGCGCCGCGCGGCGGACAGATGTGCCCAGTGAGCCGGGCGTTGGAATCGGACGAAGTCGACGACATCGTCCGTGATTTCGGCCAGACCGCTCGGCGCGCGATCGACGCGGGGTTCGACGGTGTCGAGCTTCACGGAGCTCATGGCTTCCTGCTCCAGGACTTCCTGTCCCCGCTGACCAACCGTCGGACCGATCGCTGGGGAGGAACGGCCGAGCGCCGCAGCCGATTCGGAGCAGAGGCCGTGCGAGAAGTGCGGAGGCTCATCGATGCCCATGCCGATCGGCCCTTCGTGCTCGGGTACCGCATCACGGTCGAGGAGTCAGCAGAAGGAGGCCTGAGGCTGGAGGACTCCCTCGATTTCATCGACACGCTCATCGAGTCCGGCATCGACTACATCCATGTCTCCCTCAAAGATGTGCTCACGCAGACGTCGGTGCGCGTTGGGCACGAAACGCTGGCGGAGCGTGTCAGAGATCGAGTCGCCGGTCGCATTCCGGTGATCTGCGCCGGCGGTGTCCTCACCCCCGAGCAGGCACGCCGAGTGCTCGACACCGGGCTGAGCGCCGCGGTCGTCGGGCGAGGTCTGGTGATGAACGCGGAGTGGGCCGAACTCGCGGTCGCCGGCCGGGACGACCGGATCCACACGACCATCGACATGGGCAGATCCGCTGACGAGCTCGGGCTGCCACCGGGACTCTGCGCGGCGATCGAAGGCAGACCGGGCTGGTTTCCGCTCTCTCACGGCGACCGCGTCGCCAGCTGATCCACCAGACCGGCACAGCCCGGTGGAACGCAACAAACAATGAAGATTCTGATCCTTTGACCGCTGCGCGATCGAGGGGTTCTCGTGGAACCTGTCGCAATCGAGTTCCCGGGATGAGGATGGCTGTAACAATCTAGCAGCGACCATAGGAGAAATGACTGGACATGGCACAGACAGTACTCATCACCGGATGCCGGTCCGGATTCGGCACAGCACTTGCGCTCGCCTTCGCCGACGCTGGATGGAATGTCGCCGCGACCATGCGCGAACCGAATCGCGCACCCGCCGACCTCTCCGACCGTGACGACATCGCGGTTCTCCGACTCGACGTCACCGATACTGACTCCATCGCCGAGGCGGTGGCTGCGACCCAGGAGCGCTTCGGACCCCTCGATGCCGTCGTCAATGCGGCCGGATTCGTTGTGCAGGGCACCCTTGAAGAGCTGGCGCTCGATGATCTGCGGTCCCAGTTCGAGACCAATGTCATCGGCACCGCCGCACTCGTCCAAGCGGTGCTGCCCGGAATGCGCGAACGCCGACACGGACACATCCTCACCTTCTCCTCGGGTGCCGGACTGGTCGGGATGCCGCGCATCGAGGCCTACGCGGCTTCGAAGTTCGCCGTCGAGGGGATGAGCGAATCACTGCAGAGGTCGGTCGACCACCTCGGCGTGAAGGTGACGATCGTCGAGCCGGGAGTCTTCTCGACCGAACTCGGCAACTCCGTTGTGACTCCCAAGAATCCGGTTGCGGACTACGATCCTTCGGCTGCTCAGGCGGCGGACCTCTACGACTGGACGCCCGGCGACCTCGCAGGTGCCGCCCGGGCCATCGCCTCTGTCGCCGGCGAATCGGACGCTCCGCTGCGTCTCTACGTCGGACACGGACTCGATGACGTGCGACGCCACTACCGCAACCGCCTCGACGAGTGGCAGTCGCGGGAGGATCTGACCTCGACGACACTCGGCGAACACTGATTCGACTCTCGACCACCGAAGGAGCACCATCATGGACACGAAACTCTTAGGACGCACTGCCGTCATCACGGGAGCGAGCAAAGGAATCGGCCTGGCCGCGGCTCGGCTCTTCGCTAAGGAAGGGGCGAATGTCGTACTCACTGCTCGTTCCAAGGACGAGCTCGATTCGGCCGTCGCCGGCATCGTCGAATCGGGCGGACGTGCCATCGGCGTCACCGCCGACTCGGCAGATCCGGACGCCCCGCAGGCTGTATTCCAGCGCGCCATCGCCGAGTTCGGACAGGTCGACATCCTCGTCAACAATGCCGGGTTCGGCGACATGGTCTCGATCGAGGAATGCTCCGACGAGCATTTCGACGAGGTCGTCCAGGTCAACTACGCGGGGATCTTCCGCTTCTGCCGTGAGGCCGTGCGCCACTTCATGCCCCGTGACGAAGGTGTGATCGTCAACGTTACGTCTATCAACGGTTCGCTGCCGCTCGGCGGACTCGCCTACACGTCGACGAAGGCTGCGGTCAACGCGATGTCGACGAACATCGGTATGCGTTTCGCCGGTACCGGCATCCGCTGCAACGCCGTGGCCCCGGGCAACACGGACACCCCGATGGCCTCAGCCTGGGCGGCCGGTGAATTGCCGGGCGGATCGACCATGGTCAAGTACACCGGCATCTACGCCAACCAGGATCTGCCGTTCACTGAGCCCGAGGATCAGGCAAATGCGATCGTCTACCTCGCCAGCGACCTCGGCAAGGCGATCACGGGACGGGTCCTCGTCGTCGACAACGGTGCCTATATCGGCGCCTGAGTTTCACGTAGATGCGCGTTGATTTTCGCGCAGACGCGCGCAGGGAGTGGTTGCACCATCGCCGGGCCCGACCTCAGACGGTCGGGCCCGGCGAAGCGTCGTTGAGCGGAGTCTGCGCGGGCATCGGCTGTTGACCTCATATACGCATGAACATATATTATATATAGAAGAATGGTCCGCTGAGCTGCGGTACTCGATGCCGAAGAAGACAGAGATGAGTGTTATGGCCGAAGAAGTCCCACACACCGACGATGTGTTCGTGGGAGGGCGGTGGCAGTCGGCTCGCGGAGACGACCGCACCGTCGTCTCTCCCGTCACCGGGGCCGAGGTCCGCACCGTCCGCCTCGCCTCCGCCGAAGACGCGTCCGATGCCGTCGCCGCAGCCCACGAGGCGCAGGCCCAGTGGGCATCCGCGCCCGCAGTCGACCGTGTGGCCGCTTGCGAACGATGGCTCGCCGAGGTGGACGCGCAGGAACCCGAACTGTCCCGACTGTGGGCGATCGAAGCCGGATTCCCGATCCGTCACGGACGTGCGCTCCACCGCTACGCCGCTGTTCCCGCATGGCGGGCAGCGCTGGACGGAGCCGCCGAAGTGTTGGCCGACGACGAACGGGAATCCCCTCTGGGTCCGGTGATCATGACTCATGAACCGGTTGGAGTCGTGCTCGCGATCCTGCCCTACAACGGACCGGTCGTCACGATCGCCTCCAAGGTCATCCCCGCCCTGCTCGCCGGCTGCCCCGTCGTGATCAAGGCTGCTCGCGAGACACATCTGACGATGGCGGTCGTCGCCGACTGTGCCCGACGGGCCGGGTTCCCACCCGGGGTGATCAGCGTGATCACCTCCGAGACCGAGGTGACGCGCCGCATCACACGCGACCCTCGCGTCTCCCACGTGTCCCTGACCGGGGGCCATCGTGCCGGGCAGGACGTCATCTCGGCGACGGCTCCGCGCTATGCCCGCACGCATCTCGAACTCGGCGGGAAGTCGGCCGGGATCATCCTCGACGATGCTTCGCTCGACGCGGTCATGCGCATCCTCGTCCCCGCTGCGACGAACGGTGCCGGACAGGTCTGCGCCCTGCTCTCCCGTGTCCTCGTGCCTGAGCGTCGCCGCGACGAGATCCTCGACCGGATGGTCGCCGAATGGTCGCGACTTCGCCTCGGAGACCCGCTCGACCCGTCCACCCAGATCGGACCTCTGGTCAACGAGGCGGCGTTCGAACGCACACGGGCTGCCGTGGACACTGCGGTCGCAGACGGCGGCACCGTCGTCAGCGGAGGTGGCCGACCGGAGGGATTCGAGTCCGGATGGTATTTCAGCCCGACCATCGTCGCCGGTGTCGCCGAGTCCGCCTCGATCGTGGGCACAGAGGTGTTCGGTCCCGTCACCGTCGTGCAGACCTTCACCGACGTCGACGACGCCGTCCGCCAGGCCAACGCCACCGAATTCGGGCTCTCCGGCGCGGTCTTCACCACGGACACTGCGGCTGGGATCGACATCGCCCGGCGGATCGAAGCCGGATCCGTGGCCGTGAATGCCTTCGGGCCGGTGACGAGCGAGCCGTTCGGCGGCGTCAAGTCCTCCGGGTGGGGCCGGGAATCCGGGGCCGACGCGATTCTCGGCTTCACCGAACTCAAACAGATCTTAGTGGGGGCGGCATGAATGACGGCGCATCGACCGGCGCGGACCGGTATCCGGGGCGGGTCCCTCCCGCCGGACCGCTGACCGGAGTCAAGGTCATCGAACTCGCCGGACTCGGTCCCGGTCAGTGGGGCGGAATGCTGCTCAGCGACCTCGGTGCCGAGGTGCTGCGTGTCAGCCGTCCCTCAGATGTCGGCACGGTGCGCAGCGACCTCGGTGCACAGGAAGGCAGAGGCCCAGCCTTCGTCCACGATCGGGGACGGCGATCGATCGCCATCGATCTCAAGAGTCCCGAGGGGCGGGATGCTCTTCTCGATCTCGTCGAGGAGGCCGATGTGCTCTTCGAGGGCAACCGTCCCGGCGTCACCGAGCGGCTGGGCATCGGTCCCGACGACTGTCTGGCCCGGAATCCGCGCCTCGTCTACGCGAGGGCCACCGGCTGGGGGCAGGACGGACCGATGGCGGCCGATGTCGGACACGACCTCAACTACCTCGCGGTCTCCGGCATGCTCTCTGCGATCGGTCCCCGCAATGGGCCGCCGAGCGTTCCGCTCAACCTCCTCGGCGACTTCGGCGGGGGTGGCGCGCTGCTCATCATCGGCATCCTCGCCGCGCTCCTCGAAGCCCGCACGAACGGCCGGGGCCAGGTCGTCGACGCCGGGATGCTCGACGGGATCCTGCTGCTCGGCAGCCTCTTCTACGGTCAGCGACAGGTCGGCATGATGCGTGCCGAACGGGAGTCGAACATGCTCGACGGAGGGGCGCCGTTCTACGCGGTCTACGAGACCGCGGACGGCGGGTGGATGGCCGTGGCTCCGATCGAGAGGAAGTTCTATGCAGAGTTCCTCGATGTCCTCGGTCTCGGCTCCGAGCTCCTCGACGTCCAGTGGGACACGGCGACGTGGGCATCGACGAAGGAGCGGTACGCGGAGATCTTCCGCGGCCGCACGCGGTCGCAGTGGGAGGAGGACTTCTCCGGTCGCGAAGCCTGCGTGACTCCGGTGCTCGACATCGACGAGGCGCTCCAACAGCCGCACATGCGAGCACGACACAGCTTCGTCCGCAACGACGGTGTGCTCCAACCCGCCCCCTTCCCCCGCTTCAGCCGGACGCCCGGACGCATCCAGGGCCCGGCGATCCCGGCCGGCGCGGACACGCGGGCGGCGCTGGCCGACTGGGGCATCGACGAGACCTCGATCGAACGCCTCCTCGCGAGCGGAGCGGTGATCGACAACCCGCAACCAGCTGAGCCGCAGAGCAGCGGCGAGGACTGAGAAGGAGAGACCCCGATGGGAATGTCCCTGAATTTCGTGACAGACTCTGTCTACGCGCAGATGCCCGTCGTCGACCCCGAGGCCACAGCGGTCGTGCTCGGCACCGAGGAGACGATGAGCTGGCGGCAGCTGCGCGAGGCGGAGCTGCGATATGCGCGGATCCTGCAGCGCTGCGGGGTCGCCCCGGGTGACCGGGTGGCGATTCTTCTGCGCAATTCGACCGACTACGTCGCCTGGTATCTGGCGATCGGACGCGTCGGAGCCATCGGCGTGCGCCTCAACTGGCGGCTGACCGGGCCGGAGATCGAGTTCGCCCTGAGCGATTCGGAGACGAGCGTGCTCATCCTCGATGCCGAGTTCCTCGCCACGATCGAGACGATCCGAGACCGGATCCCCGTCCGCACCCACCTCGTGCGCGGCCGTGAGGACACTGGCGTCGACTGGGCGGAGCCACTGACGGCGCTCGACACCACGCACGTCGATCTCCGGGACACGGACGGATTCCCTGTCGTGAGTCCGGATGACCCGGTGACGCTCATGTACTCCTCCGGAACCACGGGCCGTCCCAAAGGCGCGCTCTTCTCGCATGCGAACGCGGCCTGGATCGGGTCGATCCAGGCCCAACGGTGGGGCATCGGCGCCACGTCCGTGGCGCAGACGAGCGGACCGCTCTTCCACGCCGGCGGCTTCGAGGTCCTCCTGCTGCCGACCCTGCTCGCCCATGGCACGATCGTCACCTTCCCCTCCGGCGGGTTCAGTCTCGACTCGTTCCTCGAAGTCGCCTCGGCGCGGGGGACGACCGACGTTCTCCTTTACCCCTTCATGCTCTTCGACCTCCTTCGCGACGAAAAGCGGGCCGCGGCATTTCCGGACGACGTCCGCCGTATCGTCACCGGCGGAGACATCGTCATGCCGTGGGTCTACGACGAGATGGAGCGGTTGCTGCCGGGCGTCGAACTCGTGCAGTCCTACAGCCTCACTGAGGGCGGTGCGGTGAGCACGAGCCTCGAGTTCGATGTCGCCCGCGGGCACGAGAGCAGCATCGGTCGGCCCCAGGCGATGACCGAGGTGAAGGTCGTCCGCCCCGACGGTGAGCTCGCCGACGTCGACGAAGTCGGCGAGATCTGCGTGCGCAGCGGAGGCGTGAGCATCGGGTACTGGAACCGTCCCGAAGCCACTGCCGCGACCTTCGAGGACGGTTGGTGCCATTCCGGGGACCTCGGGAAGGTCGACGCCGAGGGGTATCTCAGCATCGCCGGCCGGGCGAAGGACATGTACCGGTCCGGTGGGGAGAACGTCTACCCCGCCGAGGTGGAGATGGTGCTCACGGGCCACCCCGACATCGCGGACATCGCCGTCATCGGCGTTCCCGACGAGAAGTACGTCGAGGTGGGTGCTGCTCTCATCGTCCCCGTGGAGGGACGCGAGCTCGATGTCGATGGACTCCGCATCTGGGCTCGAGAGAGACTCGCGAAGTACAAGATACCCGTGCACTTCCACATCAGGGAGACGTTGCCGCGCAACGTCAACGGGAAGCTGCAGAAGATGGTGCTCAGAGACGAATACGCACGGATGGAGACACACTGATATGACACAGGCAGCTCTGCTCGAATCACCCGAAAGCACGATGCGAATGGTCGAGATCGACCTCGCCGACCCCGGCCCCGGAGAGGTCGCGGTGGATATCCGTGCCACCGGAGTGTGCCACTCCGACATCAGTGTCTGGTCAGGACGGCTGCCTGCCCCGCTGCCGCTTGTCCTCGGCCATGAGGGAGCCGGTGTCGTCACAGCCGTCGGCGACGGTGTCGACAGTCTCTCACCAGGCGATCACGCAGTGCTCAGCTGGCTGGCGAACTGCGGGGTGTGCTCTTACTGCCAGCGCGGCGAACAGCATCTGTGCGCCAGACCGCGCACAATGCTCGGAGCCCACACCATGCCCGATGGGTCGACGCGGATGAGCCTCGGCGGCGACGCAGTCCGCCAATTCTGTGGGCTCGGCACCTTCTCCCAGTCGACCGTCGTGCCCGAGGGTGCGGCGATCAGGATCGCCGACGAAGTTCCGTTCGCTTCGGCTGCGCTGCTCGGCTGCGGTGTCCTCACCGGGTTCGGAGCGGCGGTGAACACAGCCGGAGTCCGCGTCGGGCAGACGGTGGCGGTCCTCGGATGCGGCGGTGTCGGGCTCAACGCCATTCAGGGTGCGAAGGCGGCAGGAGCCGGGACGATCATCGCCATCGATGTGCACCAGGAGCGGCTCGATCTGGCGGCTCGGCTCGGTGCCGACAAGGTCGTCACCGCCGGTCCGGAGGCGACGAAGGAGGTGCGCAGGCTCACCGACAGGCAGGGCGCCGATGTCGTCATCGAGGTCGTCGGCCGACCCGAGACAGTCAACCAGGCGATCGCAATGAGCCGCCGAGGCGGAACCACCGTGCTCGTGGGGGCCGGCCCCGATGTCGGCATCGACGATGTTCTCAACTCCGTGGTCATGTCCGGCAAGATCGTCAAGGGAAGCCTGTACGGGTCGTCTTACGTCGCCCGCGACATCCCCCACCTCGTCGAGCTGTACCGGAAGGGCGAACTCCACCTCGACGAGCTCGTCACGGAGACCTTCGACTTCGATGACATCGGCCGAGCCGTCGACTACTGCGCAGGCGAGCAGGGTGCTCGCGCCGTCGTCCTGGCCTAGCCGCGTTCCGTCCCGATCACATTCTGTCTGCGAAAGGACACGATCGACATGACCATCCAGCACCTGTGGGCCCTCGACGCCCCGACGATCAGCACCGACGGCGGTCTCTTCCAGCTCGGCACCGGAGGCTCCGATCTGGCGGTCCCGATCCCCACCTTCCTGATCCAGCACGAAGGGGGCCTCCTCGTATTCGACACCGGTTTGGCCACAGACGCCGCCGGCGATCCCGCGCGGGCTTATGGGCCGTTGGCCGAGGCTTTCGACATGAGCTTCCCTCCTGAGGCGAGGATCGACACGCAGTTGGAATCGCTGGGCTTCTCCACCTCGGACGTGACCGATGTAGTGCTTTCGCACATGCATTTCGACCATACCGGCGGTCTCGAGCTGTTTCCCACCGCACGGGGCTTCATCGGGGAGGGGGAGCTCGCCTACTCTCGATCTCCACGCCGGCTGGACGCCGCGATGTATCGGGAGGAGGACATCGCGGCGGCCGGACAGATCGATTGGCTGGAGATACCCCAGGGCGTCGATCATGACATCTTCGGAGACGGCAGCGTCGTCGTTCTGTCGATGCCCGGCCACACGCACGGGACGCTGTCGCTGAAGCTGTCCCCGCCCGATCACCGAACGATCATCCTCACCAGCGATGCCGCCCATCTCCAGTCCAATATCGACGAGACGACGGGAATGCCGCTCGACGTCGATACGAGGAACAAGGAGCGCTCGCTGCGCAGGCTCCGACTCCTCGCCTCCCAGCCGAACACGACGGTGTGGGCCAACCACGATCCGGATCACTGGAAGCAGTTCCGCAGGGAGGGCCGACAGATTGTCTGAGCGGTGCGCACTCGACGGCGGGTCATGCCGGAACCGCCGGGCGGAAGGAGCTGTCCGATGACAGAGGGCAGGGACGTCGAGGCACTCGACAGGCTGCTGGGCGATCGGTATTCGTGTCGAGCATATCTGCCCGATCCAGTGCCGCGGGCGACGATCGAGAGAATATTCGAACTCGGCCGGCGATCCGCATCCTGGTGCAACGTTCAGCCGTGGCAGGTGCGGGTGCTCAGCGGTGACGCGACTGATAGGTTCCGCGCTGCTCTGCTCGACTGGTCCGACCACGCTGAAGTCAACCATGACATCGCTCACCCGGAACGGTACGAGGGGGTGCACAGGCAGCGACGCCGCGACAGCGCATTCCAGCTGTATTCGGCGGTGGGAGTCGAATGGGGCAATCGCGAACAGTCGGCGGTGCAGGCTCGTGAGAACTTCAGGCTCTTCGGCGCCCCACACGTGGCGGTCCTCTCGATCCCGAAGATCCTCGGTCCTTATGCGGTGCTGGATACCGGGGTCTACCTCGGCACTCTCATGCTGGCGGCACGGTCACTCGGGGTGGACACGACGCCGCAGGCGGCGCTGTCGAACTACTCGGAGCAGATCAGAGATCACCTTTCGATTCCCGAGGACGAGAATGTCGTGGCGGGCCTGTCGTTCGGATACGCCGACGACGGGCACCCGGCGAACAGCTATCGAACTCCGCGAGCGGATCTCGCCGAAACGGTGACGTGGGTCGACTGATCCGTCTGAGCACTCTGTGAGCACAGTGGGGGAGGGGACCGCTGACCGGAACTGTGGACTGCCCCCGGAGGTCCGCCCCGCGCTGAGGGGTGAATCTCTTCTTCTCACATGAAGTAGGGCTTGTCTGCTTCGCTGCCCGGCTTGTTCACGCCCAGGTTCGCTCCGATGTACTTATCCGGGTTCCTGATGATGGTGAGGATCAGGTCGGCCACACTCTTGCGGGAGACCACAGTACCTTTGTAGGGCTCGCCCTTCTCAGTGAGCTCATAGTCGACCTCGTCCTGGTCATCGAGCCATGCCGGACGGAGGAGGGTGTAGTCGAGGTCCGAGGCTTCGATGACGTCGGCTGCCTCTCGGAAGGTACCGAGGTAGGGGCCGATCGTCTGCCGGTTCCATTCGCCGAATGTGCCGGGGACCTCGTCGTAGATGCCCAGGGAGAGCACGAAGACCAAGCGTTTCACGCCGGCGGCATCCATCGCCTTGATGACGCTGGCGGCCTGCTCGCCCATGTTGTCGCCGGTGAGGTTCGCGTACACGATGTCCAGCCCGGAGACAGCCTCAGTGAGCGCTTCGGTGTCGAGCACGTCGGCTGTCACCACGGTGGCATTGCCGGGCACGGTGCCCAGCTTTTCTGGGTGGCGCACCAGGAGCGTCTGCTCCGCGTCGGCGTCTTGGGCAAGTCCATCGACGACCCAGCGTGCAATCTGTCCACTTGCTCCGAGAATCGCTGTCTTGGTCATATCGCTCTCCTTCTGCCGCATGATCGTTGGTGACGACACGTCTCTGTCTTTGACACAATCCTCCGGCACGCATCCCGGGCATTTCAACACTGTTTGTCCCGGTAAGTTCGGTTTCTCAGCCGAGCGGGGGTCCTTCAGGCCTGCATGCCCTCGTCCTTCAGGAGCTTGCGTGCCATGACAAGCTTCTGCACTTCGCTTGTCCCCTCGTAGATCCGGAACAGGCGTGCAGCCCGGTAGAAGCGTTCAACTGGCACCGTGCGCATATAGCCGAGGCCGCCATGGATCTGCACTCCGCGGTCGGCGACGCGTCCGAGCATCTCACTGGCGAAGAGTTTTGTGGCAGAGGGGCCGAGCTTCCGATCTGTTCCGTCCTGGAAGTCCCGGGCGGCGTCACGGGCGAGAGCCCGAGCAGCGCGCACCTCGGAGTATGACTCGCCGATCATGCCCTGGATGAGCTGGAAGGTGCCGATCGGCTTGCCGCCTTGAGTCGCCGAGGCGGCATGCGCAACAGACTCATCGAGAATGCGAGTGGCCTGTCCGACGCAGATCGCAGAGATGTGAAGTCGTCCCTTGGCCAGAGAGGCCATCGCCGCTTTGAATCCGACCTCTTCCTCGCCGCTGATCAGCCGATCGGTGCCGACGACCACATCGTCGAAGAACAGCTCCGAGGTCCAGGCGCCCTCCTGACCCATCTTCTTGTCGTGCGGTCCGATCGTCACTCCCGGGGCATCGGTGTCGACGAGGAACGCCGAGATCCCCTTCGTGCCCTTGGCGTTCGGGTCAGTCCTTGCGAAGACCACGAGGACCTGAGCCAACTGAGCGTTGGTGATGAAGCGCTTCGAGCCGTTGATCCGATAGGTGTCGCCCTCCTTGACAGCAGTTGTGCGCATTCCGCTCGGGTCGGATCCGGCGTCGGCTTCAGTCAGGGCGAAGGATGCAATTACCTCGCCCGAGGCGAGCCGGGGCAGCCAGTCCTTCTTCTGCTGCTCTGTGCCGTAATTTACGAGCACCTGGCCGGCGATGCCGTTGTTCGTCCCGAACAGGGAGCGGAACGCCGGGGTCGTATAGCCGAGCTCCATCGCCAGCTCGACGTCCTGCACCGCGTCGAGTCCGATCCCGCCATACTCTTCGGGAATAGCCCAACCGAACAAGCCCATGTCCTTCGAGGCTGCGATCAGCCCGTCTGGGATCCTGTCCTCGTCCTCGATCTGTTCTTCCAGCGGGACAACCTGCTCCCGAACGAATTCGCGCACTGCGCCGAGGATGTCCTTGAAGTCATCTGCGTCCATGTCTGGATCCTTTCGCCGTCGCTTGCCTCAGATTCCGCCGCGGGACACGAGCTGTCCCGCGATGACGTTCTTCTGGATTTCGTTCGTCCCCTCGCCGACGATCATCAGCGGAGCATCGCGGAAGTAGCGCTCGACGTCGTATTCGGTCGAATAGCCGTAGCCGCCGTGGATGCGCACAGCATTTAACGCGATGTCCATGGCCGCCTCGGAAGCGTAGAGCTTGGCCATTCCGGCCTCCATATCGCTGCGATCGCCGCTGTCGAACTTCTCCGCCGCAAAGCGGGTGAGCTGGCGCGCAGCAGTGAGCTTCGTCGCCATGTCCGCGAGGTAATGGCCGATGGACTGGTGCTTCCAGATCGGCTTACCGAAGCTCTCTCTCACCTGAGCGTAGGCGAGCGCGTCCTCGAGTGCGGCAGATCCCACACCGAGGGCTCGGGAGGCGACCTGGATTCGGCCAGTTTCGAGGCCACGCATCATCTGCGAAAAGCCGTGTCCGGTTTCGGTGCCGAGCACACGGGACGCGGGCACACGCACATCGTCGAACAGGACCTCGCAGCTCTCGACTCCCTTATAGCCGAGCTTCGGCAGGTCTTGGGAGACGACGACGCCGTCGGAATGTTCGACCAGCAGGATTGAAATGCCCCTGTGGCGTGGAGTCGCGTCTGGGTCGGTCTTGCACAGGAGCGCAATGAGGCCGGACTTGCGGGCATTGGAGATCCATGTCTTTGCGCCGTTGATGACGAAGTCATCGCCGTCGGGGCTGGCGATGGTCGTCATCGACTGCAGATCGGAGCCGCCACCGGGTTCTGTCAGAGCCATTGTGGCTCGCAGCTCTCCGGTGGCCATTCGGGGGAGGTACTGTTGCTTCTGCTCTTCGGTGCCGAAATTGACGAGGAGCTTGGCGACCACCGTGTGCCCGCCCATCGCTCCGGCCAGCGACATCCAACCACGAGCGAGCTCCTCAGTGACCTGTGCATAGCAGGGCATGGAGACGGGCATACCGCCGTACTCCTCAGGGACCGCTAGCCCGTAGATCCCCATCTGCTTCATCTGCTCGATCCACTTTTCGGGATATTCGTTCGCATGCTCGACGTCACGAACTGTCGGCTTCACCTCACGGTCGATGAATGATCGAACGGTGTTGACGAGGAATGTCTCCTCTTCGTTCAGGGTGGGCATCTGTGCTCCTTTGCCAGGTGTGCGGCTGAGTAATCTATTCTAAATATAATATAGAAAACGAAAATGTAAAAGACACAGAGAGAATTTGGTGGATTTCTCCGTGTGTCGGGGAATGCCGTCGTGATTGTGGTGAACTGGCGGGAGCGCCTGAGTCAGCCGGCGACCAGGCCGTTCAGTCCTGCCAGAAGCCCCGAGCTTCGAGGAGTGCGATCACGTTCCGGGCAGCATCTGTGCGATGCTTCTTCACGAGCCGGCGAGCGCTCGCCGAGTCCTGCGTCGAGATCGCCTCGAAGATCGCCGCATGGGTTGCCAGCTCTTCGTCCGCGTGCTCCTCGAGTCTGAGGTAGTAGTGGCTCGGGAGCTGTTTGACCGCACCGCCCAGAAGTCTGGCCAGCCTGGGCGAGTGCGCACCGAGGTTGATCGCTCGGTGGAACTGCCTGCGCAGATGACCGCTGGCGGCGATGTCGCCGTTCCTGATCGCCTGATTGCAGGCCTCATGGATCTCCGCGAGTTCAGCGAGTTCCTGCTCGGTCATCCGTTTGGCCGCACGGGCGGCCAGCTCGCCCGCGAGCTGGGCCTGAGTCCAGAACACATCCTGGACGTCCTCCCGCGTGAAGCTCGCGACGACGAAGCCGCGACGCGGCAGGGCAGTGACGTATCCCTCGCTCGCCAGTGCGACGAGGCCCTCGCGGACGGGGGTGATGCTCACGCCCACGGTCTCCGCGATGGGCTCCATCCGAAGGAACTCGCCGGGACGCAGCTCGCCGGACATGATCCGGTCGCGGATGTATCCGGCGACTTCCTCGGGGAGTTGCCTGCGGGAAGTGCGCCCCGCCCTCGGGTAGGTTTCGGGGGGACTGCTCACTCTTATGCTCCTTATCGAATCCGTCCATGAGAATGGTACAGGGATTCGCTGGCAGATCGGTGGTTCAGCTCAGGGTGAGCGACACGAGTTCGCGGGCGGTCGATCCGGGCCCGGCGCCTTTGATGGCGGCAAGCAGCTGCTTGGCCCTCTCTTCGCCGAGGACGGACTCGGTGAGATCGAAGAACTTCGCGTCACGTGTGCTCTCGTCCATCGGATTGCCCGCCGAGCCGAGGGAGTCCTCGACGAACACGCTGTCCGAGGAGCCGTCTGCGAAGGTGACGTCGATGCGTCCGACCATCTTGCCCGCGTAGGCCCCGTCGAGCGTGGGATCGACGACGATCTCGATCCGCTCGGCAAGAGCGGCTTGGGGGCTGTTCGGGCCGAGGTCCAGCTGACCGTCGAGGTAGGCCTTGTGGATTGCGTAGCCATTGCCCTGACCGGTGGCGGAGAGCGCGAACTGGAAGGGCAGGCTGTACTGCAGGTGTTCGATCTGCTGTGGTGCGAAGGCATTGACGTTGCTGTTGCCCACGACGACGTCACCGCTGGACTGAATACTCAGCTTCACCGCGTCGATGTCGTCGAGGCGGTCGGCGAATGAGCGGGCTCCGTCGACGAACGAATGGGTGTAGGCGCAGGCACAGTACGGCTTGAACAGCGGATTCGCGATCTCGAACTCACGCTCCGGTGAGAACCGAGCCGCCGCCTCCGCCGAGATCTCCTTGCCCGCGAAGGTGCGGAAGAAGCCCTTTGCGCCCGTGAGGAATGCGCTCGGTCCTGTGATCCCGGACGCCGCCATCGCTGCCGAGATCATTCCGTTGCGGGTGCCGATGCCCGCATGCACGCGCTTGATCGAGCCTCCCGTCGAGGTGTACTCGGTCGCGCCGGAGCTGTGGCTGTAGGCGATGGACAGGGCGTTGAGTGTCTGTTCGAAGTCGAAGCCGCGCATCTTCGCCACCGTGGCTGCCGCGCCGAAGGTGGAGAGCACCGCGTGGGGGTGGAAGCCGCGCTGGAGCAGGTCGGGTGAGCCGAGCGTGCCGATCCGGGTGTAGACCTCGTAGCCGGCGATGAGGCCGACCAGCACCTGTTCGAGATCCGCGTCGAGCTCCTCGCCGACGGCCAGTGCCGCCGAGACGACCGCGCTGCCGGGGTGGCTGAGGCTGGCGGCGTGGGCATCGTCGTATTCGAAGCTGTGGCCGAATGTGCCGTTGACGAATGCGGCATCAGGGGCGCTCATGCGCTCGCCGGTGCGTACGATCCGCGACTGACCCGGAGCATGGCTGGTCCGGGCGAACTCGGCAATCGCCTCGCACCACGGAAGCGTGGAGCAGCCGACCTCGAGAGAGAGCTGGTCCTGGAGAAGTTGGAGGGCACCTGCCCGCGCGGCGGCGGTTATGCCGGCGGATTCGAGTCCGACAACGAGTTCGGCGGCGGCGCTTTCGGCCGGCGGAATCTGTCCCATCATTCACCTCTTTGTCAGTGGGCCGACGGCGCGAACGAGTGTTGGCGCCCTTACGAAAGATTAAATATTTTATGCACGGATTGTCAATGGCTGTTGTGTGGGATCATGCTCGGGCCTGTGCCTCGACAGTGAGTTTCACACGGTTGCGCCTGCCGAGAACGAAAGCGCAGACAGCGGTGATGAGGCTGGCGCCGGCCATGTAGAGGGACAGGCTGATCCAGCCGAAGCCGTTGGCCAGCCAGGTGGCGATCATCGGCGCGAACGCTCCGCCGATGACGGTCGCGAACTGGATGCCCATGGACACACCGGAGTACCGGACCTCGGCTTCGAAGGATTCGGCGAAGAGGGTCGGCTGCACCCCGTAGATCATGCTGTGCAGGATCCCGAGGCCGATCGCCATGGCGACGGCGATGACCACGAGGTTCATCGTATTGATGAGCGGCCAGAAGGCGAAGGAGTAGATCGCCAGGAGCATGGCACCGATGACGATCGTGCGTGATCGTCCGATTCGGTCCGAGAGCCACCCGGCCCAGCCGAGTCCGAACAGCTGGACGACGGAGGCGATGAGCATCGCCGTGAGGATGCTGTTGTCGGGCAGGCCGAGGAACTCCTCCGAGGTTCCGTATGTGACGACGAAGGTGACGAAGAGCCAGAAGGTTACATTCAGGCCGAGATAGACGCCGATGGAGAGCAGGAGCTCTTGCGGATATTTGGCGATCACGGTGAGGATCGGAGCCTTCGCGGTGCCTCTCGTTCCGGCGGACGCTTCGGCGTCGTCGGTCGAGGTCGCCTCCTGGTCCTTCTTGAGGTTCTTGAACGCCTGGGTCTCCTCGAGGCGGAAATGGATGAAGATGGCGAGAAAGACGAGGGCGATGCTCGACCAGAATCCGACGCGCCAGCCCCAGGCCTCCATGGCCTCGGGCGACAGAAGCGTGGTGAGGAGCAGGAAGACGAGGTTGGCCAGCAGGGTTCCGCCGGGCGCTCCCATGGACGAGATGCTGCCGAAGAAGCCCTTCCTCTTCGCAGGCGCGGATTCCACGGCGAGCAGGACGACCCCGCCCTGCTGTCCTCCGATCGCGATCCCCTGCAGGAGGCGCAGGGCGACGAGGAGCACCGGAGCCAGATTGCCGACGGCGTGTGCGGTCGGCAGGCAGCCGACGAGGAAGGTGGCGACTCCCATCGTCAGCAGTGCGACGACCAGCGCCTTTTTCCGTCCGCCCCGGTCGCCGAGGTGGCCGAAGATCAGTCCGCCGAGCGGGCGCGCGATGAAGCCGATCCCGAATGCGGCGAAGGAGAGGATGATGCCGACGATGGGGGAGGAGTCGGGGAAGAAGATCCTCGGGAAGATGAATGCCGAGGCGAGTCCGTAGATGAAGAAGTCATAGTACTCGATGCTCGCGGCGAAGCCGGCTACGGCGGAGACTTTGGCGGCATCCTTGGTCGATGCTCGCGATTCAGGGGTTGATTCCGGGTGTTGGGACATCGTCGTTCCAATCCTCTTTAAAGTGGCACGTTTCATATGTAATATATAATGCACTATCAAGTAATGCCAATGGAGGTATGCAGTGAGACCGTGGAGACGAAGAAGCCTCGGGACGGTGGTGCTCGCGGCCGCAACAGCGACGGTCCTGGCTCTGTCCGGATGCGGGGCGGTAGCGTCGAAGGACCAAACGCATCTGAAGATCGCAGGAATCTTTCCGGCCAGCCACATCGCTTCGACAGCCGGAGTCGACGTGTTCACCGAGGAGCTGGCGAACGGGCCGGGCAAGCCGATCGACGCCGAGTACTGGCCGAGCGGTCAGCTGGGCACGGTCGGCGACCTCACTTCCCTGACTCGGACCGGTGCGCTCGACATCGTCAGCGTGCTGCCGCCGAACCAGTCCGACATCGTACCGCTTGCGGGTGTGTCCGACCTGCCGGGATTCGACCCCGATACCTGCGTGACATCGCTGGCGCTGATGAGACTCCTCAAGCCCGGCGGAATCATCTACGAGGATGAATTCGAGCCCCTCGGGCTCATCCCCCTGTGGGTGGGCAGCGTGACCAAGTACGAGATCTGGACCGCCAACAAACAGGTGCGCTCGCCCGAGGACCTGCGTGGTATGAGCATCCGCTCCGGCGGCGGAGTGATGGACTCGACGGTCTCCGCCCTCGGAGGCTCCCCAGTCGCGATTCCCTCCTCCGATGTCTTCGAGTCCCTGCAGCGGCACACGATCGACGGGGCGGCATTCCCGGCCTCGAGCATCGGCACGTACAGCCTGCAGGACGTGGTCAAGTACGCGACGAAGGGGATCGGGGTCGGGTCCGGATCGTGGATCTTCTCCATGAGCGCCGATGCCTTCAACGATCTCGAACCCGAGCAGCAGGAGAACATCCGCGCCGCGGCCGACAAGACCGGCCGTGCGCAGTGCGAGGGGATCCGTGCCGATGACAAGGCGGCGGAGAAGACCCTTGCCGAATCCGACGTCGAGTTCACCGAGCTCACCGACGCCGAGAGTAAGGCGTTCTCGAAGAACATGCCCGAGATTCAGCAGAAGTGGGCCGACGGTCTCGACGCCATCGGCAAGCCCGGAAGCGAAACTCTACAGGCGTATGCAGAGGCCGTGAAAGCCCAGGAGAAGGAAGAAGGTCTGTGATGGCTCCCCGTGCACAACGACCCTCCGCGACGCAGATGACCGTGGCGGCCACCGCGCGCGCGAGTCTGTGGCTCGCGGGTCTCATGATCGTCGCACTGTTCGTGCTCATGCTCGTCGAGGCATTCATGCGCTACGTACTCTCCTCTCCATTGGGCTGGAACGTCAGTGCGACGGAGAGGATCCTGATGCCGGGTTCTCTCTTCTTCGCGCTGCCGTGGCTGTATGCCACCGGCGGGCATGTGAGTGCCGAGATGCTCTATGACCGTCTACCAGCGGGACTGAAGCTCGCGGCGCGGTGGGTCACAGTCATCCTCGTGATCGCTGCTGCCGGGATCCTGTCCTATTCGGGTCTGCGCGGGGTGATCGACTCCTTCCAACTCGGTCTCGCGCCATTGCCCAACACTGCCGAGCTGCCTATCCCGAACTGGATCTGGCAGCTCATCCAGCCCATCGGAGCGCTCGGCCTGCTGCTCGTGGCCGTCCTCGACGCCCCGCGGTTCCTGCGCTTGGACGGCGCTGCCGCAGTCGAGGCGGACAGTGACGAGACGGGAGGTGCGCAATGAGCGTCGCGATCGTCGTCACCATCGTCCTCATCGTCCTCATCCTGCTCCGAGTGCCGGTCGCCTTCGCGATCTTCGGCTCTGCGATCCTCGGCCTGCTCATGCTCGGCGGTGTCAGCTCAGTGGTGAGCGTCTTCGAAGTCATCCCGCTCAGCGCCTCATCCTCCATCGCGCTGACTGCGGTGCCGCTGTTCATCTTCATGGCCTATCTCGTGCTTGAGAGCGGGGCACTCGACGCACTGTTCTCCTCGGCCCGGATTCTCGTCGGCCGCATTCGCGGCGGCACCGGAATCGCGGCCGTGGCGGCCGGGGCGGGCTTCGCCTCGGTGTCGGGATCGTCGACCGCTTCCGCGGCGACCCTGGCCAAGACCTCCACCGGAGCGATGATCGACGAGGGATACTCGCCGAGGTTGGCCACCGGTGCCGTGGCCAGCGCCGGAACTCTCGCCGCGGTCATCCCACCCTCCGTGCTGCTCATCTTCTACGGCATCACCGCCGAGACGAACATCGGCAAGACGATGCTCGCCGGTCTCGTCCCCGGCGTCATCATGGCTCTGGCGCTGGGGTTCACCGTCTGGCTGATGGCGGTGCGGGGTCATGCGCCGAAGGGGACTCCGTTCTCCTGGTCGGAGAAGCTGAAGTCGATCGTCGGCCTGCTGCCGGTGCTCTTCCTCTTCCTCATCGTCGTCGCGGCCATCTTCTTCGGCGTCACCACTGCCACCGAGGCGGCCGCGGTGGGCTGCCTCGGCGGCCTCGTCCTGATGGTGCTGCGCGGCAGGATGAGCGTCGATGCGCTCAGACGCGCCGTGGCCGGGACGGTTACGAACAGCGCGATGATCCTTGCGATCGTCGTGGCCGCGAAGACCTTCGGGCATGTCCTCGCCGAGGCACGGGTCACCCCTGCGCTCGTCGACGCGATCGGGTCGATGACGGTGGCGCCCATCGTCGTGCTCCTGCTCATCATGGCCGTCTACCTCGTCATGGGCTTCTTCATGGACCAGATGGCGATCATCGCCCTGACGGTGCCGATCACGCTGCCGTTGGTGACCGAACTCGGCTACGATCCGATCTGGTTCGGTGTGATGGTCATCCTCCTCGCGGAGATCGGCCTCATCACTCCGCCGCTGGGCATCAATGCCTTCGTCGCCTCACGGGTGAGCGGAGTGAAACTCGAAACCGTCTTCCTCGGGTCGATACCGTTCATCGTCGCGATGCTCGTCGTCGTGCTCCTCATCCTGTTCTTCCCGGAGATCGCGCTCTTCGTCCCGGAGACCGCGTCGGCCCAATAGTCGCCCGCCGATGACGCAGCGCCCCGTGCATCGTCACGGGCCGCTCGTCTGCGTCCCAGCGCCCGCCCCGCAGACAGCCTCCTCGTGACGCTTCAGGCGCCTCGGCCGCGCCCGCCGGTCCGCAGGGTCCGTGAGGGTGTCTCGCCGTACCGCCGGCGGTAGCTCTCGGCGAAGCGTCCGAGATGATGGAACTGCCAGCGCTGAGCGATCTCGCTCACCGACCCGGCATCGCCCGCGAGGAGGTCCTGTCTGGCCCGGCCCAGGCGGACATGGCGGATGTACTCGGTCGGAGACATGTCGACGGCTTTTCGAAACGCCGTCTGCAGGCTGCGCGCCGTCGTCCCGGCCCGTGCTGCGAGGCCCTCGATCGTGAGCTCCTCCGCGGCGTTCTGGTCGACGTAGTCGATGATGGCGCTCACTCCCGTCTCGGAGCGGAGCGGGACATCACGGAAGAGTCTGGGGGTGAGATTGCTCTGCGCGACCATGAGCACCTGCGTCATCAGCGCGGATTCGAGCTCCCGCTGAACCTGCGGCATCGTCGCGAGCCCACCCTCGCAGGCGAGCTGCGAGTAGTAGTGGGTCACAGAGCTGAGCAGCGATCTGCCCGCCGAGGTGCCGAGCGAGAAGGTGAGGTTGAAATCGATGGGTGCGGCGCTGCTGTGTCCGGCCAGGCGTGCGGCGTGGGCCTCGAAGGCCGCACGCGGAAGTTTGAGATGGTATTGGGAGCAGTCTTCGCTCCAGTCGATGAACACAGGAGTGTCCGGGCCGAAGACGACCCCGGAGACTCCGCGGTCCGCGGAGAACGTCGAGGTGGTTCCGTTCTGCGCTACGGTGCACTTGCCCGAGACGAGAAGATTGACGTGGTAGCAGTCGCGCATCTCCGGGCCGGCGATTCTGATCCGCGTCCCATAGGCCATTCGCCCCACAGTCACCGACTGGGCCTCCGCGGTGTCGAGACGGAACCGCAGCCGACTGCTCCGATCGACCATGAGGCGATGTTCGGCGAACGCTTCCTCCACATAGGAATGCGCCCGGTCGGGATCCCTCGTCGAGAGAGACCTGTGCCGCGCCGAATGCGGCGATCCGGTGGTGCCGAGCAGTGTCGTCGTCATGCCCTGGTTCCTCCTCGTCGAGAGATCGCGGGCCGTTCTCCAGTGTGTCATGAGTCACCCGAATTGGCAGGGTCCGCTTCGCTTTTCGGACAGAACATTCGGATTTCGGACGATGCTTCGCCTCCCGGACACCTCTTCGCGGAACGGATTGTGCCGCCCGTCACATGTTTCTAGGCTGACGACGCCCGCTGGGAGACCCGCTGGAAGCAGCCGCTCATCGGCGGGGACAGCGCGCACCTGCAGAGCCGCACACCAGTGCTGTTCGGCGAGCAGGTCCATCCGAAGAAGGAGGAGAGACATGTCGCAATCCGGTTCGACGGTAGTCCGCGAAGACGTGGACGGAGCCTGTCCCCGATGCGGACAACGACTGCTGCAGAGCTACGAAGTCGTCGGCGAGGAGGGATGGGTCACGGCCGTCAAATGCCAGGGCTGCCTGAAGTCAGTCGAACGTCGGCGCGGCAATCGGCTCGGTCCGATCAGTCTGCTCGTCGACCAGATCTGAGCCACGGCAACCCGACCGGGCCGTGCACCGGACCCGGAGGCGACCGATCGCGTCGCCCAATGCACCCCTGATCCGGCTCCCATAGCCGGTCACCGAAAGGACAGAGAATGATTGCAGTCGATGTCGGCGGCACCTTCACGGATGTCGTCGGGTGGAAGGACGGGAAGATCCTCACCACCAAGGTCTCCACGGAATACGGCGATGTCGCCGCTCCCGTGCTCACCGGTGCTGAACGCCTCGGCGTGAAGGAGTCGACGGTGTTCAACCATGCCAGCACGCACGGACTCAACGCCGTGATCACGAGGAAGCTGCCCAAGATCGGCTTCCTCGCCACTGAAGGGCACCGCGACATCCTCGACATGGGCCGCGTCTGGCGCCCCTCCGAGGCGATCCTCGACCCCGGCTGGCGCCGCAGCTTCGGCGATGCCTCCGCCCCGTTGGTCGACCGGTACCTGCGACGCGGGATCCGGGAGAGGATGCTCGCCGACGGAGAAGCGCTCTTCCCTCTCGACGAGGACCAGGCGCGCGAGGAGATCGAGGTGCTGGGCCGCTGTGGGGTGACAGGTGTGGCGATCTGCCTCATCAACGCCTATGTCCGCCCCGCACACGAGGAGCGGCTGCGCGAACTCGTCCGCGAGATCCTCGGCGATGTCCCCGTCTCCATCTCGAGCGAGGTATCGCCCCTGGCCAAGGAGTACGCGCGCGCCTCGACGACCGTCGTCGACACGCTCATGAAGATCATCTACTCCGACTACACGGACCGTCTGGGGTCGGGACTGCGCGAACTCGGCTTCTCCGGCTCGCTCAACTTCGCCGACTGTGCAGCGACGCTCGTACCGGCCGAGCAGGCGATGAAGCGTCCCTTCCGGATCGTCTTTTCCGGCCCGGCCGCCGGGACCGTCGCCGGCGCCCACTTCGGCGGACTCATCGGCACCGCCGACCTGCTCTGCGCCGACGTCGGCGGCACCTCGTGCGACATCAGCGTCGTCACCGGGGGAGAGCCCTCCGTCGACACCTCGTTCGAGCTCGAGCACGACCTCGTCGTCAACGCGCTGGCGAACGAGATCTCGAGCATCGGAGCCGGAGGCGGATCCATCGTCCACGTCGGGGCGAACGGCGAGATCCTCGTCGGACCCGACAGCGCCCGCGCCGAACCCGGTCCCGCCTGCTTCGGCAGGGGCGGGACCGCCCCGACGACGACCGACACCTGCCTCATGGTCGGAATCCTCGACCCGGAGGGATTCGCCGGAGGTGAGCTCGAGATCGATCGGTCCCTGTCCGAGGCGGCGTTCGAATCGCTCGACTGCGGATTCGGACTCGCGCAGAGAGTGCGCTACGCCTACGAGATGGCTGTGCACACGATGGCCGAGGGGCTGTTCAATGTGACGATCAAGAACGGCATCGATCCGCGTGACTACACCCTCATGGCCTTCGGCGCGGCCGGTCCGATGCTCCTGCCCGCCGTCATGGACGCTCTCCAGTGCAAGGAGGTCGTCGTGCCCCCGAGCCCCGGCCTGTTCTCCGCGCTCGGCCTGCTCTCCGCCGATCAGGTGTTCACCGTCGACCGCAGCGCCTACCTCATGCTCGACGCCTCGAACGCCGAGCGGATCGACGAGATCTTCACGGAGATGGAGCAGGAGCTGCGCGACCAGGCCCCCGCCGGAGCCGAGGTCGAGTATTTCCGCAGCATGGACGCCCACCTCTTCGGCCAGTCCTGGGAGACGCCCTTCGTGCCCGTTCCCGACGGCCGCCTCGACGCCGAGGCGGTGGAGACGATGCTGGCCAACTTCCACGACACCTACGAGGCTCGCTCCGGCAACAGGTTCGAGGCGATGCCTGCCGAAGGGGTGACCTTCCGGATGCGGGCCGTGGTCGCCACCGACAAGATCGAATACCCGCTGCTGCCTCAGCGCTCGAGCGGAGGGCCGAGAGCGACCGGGGAGAGGGTTCTGCGCTTCCTCGGCGAGGAGACCGAGGACGGCTTCGCCGAGCAGACCGCCGCCGTCTACCCCCGCGAGGAACTGCTGGCCGGGGACGTCATCGACGGACCGGCCATCATCAACGAAGACCTGTCGACCACGCACATCGGAGCCGGACAGGTGGCCACGATCGGCGCCTACGGACAGATCGTCATCAGGAGGGCACAATGACCACCAGCGAACAGCCGGCCGAACTCGAGGGCACCCGCATCCGCGACCTCGATGACGGCGAATTCCACTCACGCTACGGCAGCGACCGCTTCACCGCCTCGGTGCTGCTCAACCGCCTCGACTACATCGTCGAGCACATGTCGACGGGTTTCATGCGCGAGGCGTTCTCCCCGATCATCCGCGACTGGTACGACTTCGCCTGCACGATCAGCGGACCGCCGGAGAAGGACTATCCGATGGCCGTCGTGAGCAACAGCCTCATGGTCTTCCTCGGCACCATGGGAGACGCCGTGCGCAACACGGTGGAGGAGTACGGACCGGAGAATCTCAAGCCCGGGGATGTGCTCATCTGCAACGACCCATACCGCGGCGGTCGGCACGTCAACGACGTCGCCTTCATCTACCCGGTCTTCCACGAGGAGCGGATCGTCTCCTTCGTCAACCTCTGCGCGCACCAGCTCGATATGGGCGGCACGGTCCCCGGCGGGTTCTCGGCGACCAAGGCCAATGTCTACGAGAACGGTCTCGTGCTCCCGCCGATGCTGCTGTGGTCTCAGGGTGAGCCCGTGCGATCGACCTTCAGCCTCATCTTCGACAACACCCGCTGGGGCGGGATGCTGCTGCCGGACTTCAAGAGCATCCTCGAGCAGCTCAAGCTCGGCGAACGCCTGGTGCGCGGCAACATCGACCGCTACGGGATCGAGGCCCACCTCGGCGTGCTCGACTACGCGTGCGACGGCTCGGCCGAGCGGATGAGCGAGGCGATCGGACTCGTTCCCGACGGCGACTACCCGGGCACGGCGCTCATCGACGCCGACGGACTCGACGACAGCATCGAGTACCGGATCCAGCTGCTGCTGCGCAAACGCGGCACCGATATCGAGATCGACCTCTCCGGCACCTCGGACCAGGCGAGGACCTGCATCAACTGCGGGGTGCTCGATGCGAAGACCTCGGTCGGGGTCGCCCTGACGATGCTGCTCGATCCCTCCGTGCGCTTCACCTCGGGCACCTGGCGCAACATCGACCTCGCCGCGGCGCCGGGGTCGATCGTCTCCTCGCTGCCCCCTGACGGCGGAATCATGATGTTCTGGGAGGCCTCGGGGGCGATCGTGTCGGCGATCTTCGACGCGCTCAACCCGGTCCTCGGCGCCCGTGGGGTGGCCGGCGACTACGGATCGACGAACACCCACAACGCCTCCGGCCTCACGGACGACGGGACCTTCTGGACCTCGGCCACACAGTGCGGTGGCGAGCACGGCCCGTGGGGTGCGACGAGGGAGGGCGACGGCGACAGCTACACGGTCCTGTTCACGCTCAACAACCTCGACCCGGCGACCGAGACGATCGAACACGACTCGCCGGTCGTGCTGCTGCGCAAGGAGCACGCGATCGACACGGGAGGCCCCGGGCTGCACCGAGGCGGGGCCGCCAATCTCAAGGACACGCTGTGGCTGACCGCGGCCGAACAGCATCTCTCACCGTTCCGCACGAAGGAGCCCAGCGGGGTCGGCGCGAATGGAGGATCTCCCGGGCCGAACGGGGCGATGTGGCTGTTCGAGGGAGACGGATCCGGCTCCCGGCGGATGATCGGAATCGAACCCGAGGTGTACCGGGACAGCACCCCCGTGGCCGGAGTCCTCGATCCGGATTCCAAGACACTTGATGCAAAATATGGAAAATACCACTATTTTGCCAGTAGGAGGGTGTGGCGGACCACGCCCGACACGGTGCTCCGGTGCCTGACCAACGGAGGGGGCGGATGGGGAGACCCGTTCGCCCGCGATCCGCAGGCGGTGCTGCGGGACGTGCGCAATGAGTACGTGAGCAGCGAAGCCGCGGCGGCCGACTACGGCGTCGTGGTGCTGGGGGATCCGCACCGGGATCCCGAAGGGCTGCGCATCGACGAGGAGGCGAGCAGGACGCTGCGGGAGCAGCATCGCGGCTGAGGCGAAGCTCTTCCGGCGGAACTGCCGGGACAGGGCGAGATCGCCGGCAACATCGGTGGTGGCTCACGGTCACCAGGAACGAAGGAGTTTTCATGCAAGGCATCACATTCCCCGGAGACGGCAGCGTCGAGATCAAGGACTTTCCGGAGCCCACCCCGGGCCCGGGGGAGGTCGTCGTCGCCATCCGGGCCTCGGGCATGTGCGGATCGGACCTGCACTTCTACCACGGCAATTTCGAATTCGACCACTCCGTCATCCAGGGTCACGAGCCCTGCGGGGTCATCCACTCCGTCGGGGAGGGAGTGAACGAGGCCGCGGCCCGGGTCGGCCAGCGGGTGATGCTCCATCACTACTGGGGCTGCGGCTCCTGTCGTCGCTGCCGCGCCGGCTGGCCGCAGATGTGCGAGACCGCTCCCGGAACCACGATGGCCATCCACGCCAACGGCGGGCACGCTCCCTTCGCCGTGGTCCCCGTGTCCACGATCCTCCCGCTGCCCGATGCGCTGTCCTTCAAGGCGGGCGCCGCGATCGGCTGCGGGACCGGAACGGCCTGGGGTGCGATCAAGCGTCTCGGCGGGGTCGAGGACACCGTCACGGTCGTCATCGGCCAGGGGCCGGTGGGGCTCTCGGCGACGATGTTCGCCTCTGCACTGGGAGCCAAGGTCATCGCCGTCGACGTCGATTCCACGCGTCTCGAGTCCTCGGCGACCTTCGGCGCTGACGTCGTCGTCAACTCCCGGGAGGAATCGCTCGACGACATCGTCGCCGAGCACACCGGCGGCCGGATGGCCGATGTCGTCATGGAGACCTCCGGGCACGCGGCCAAGGACGCCTTCGGCGTGCTCGGCACCTTCGGGCGGGTCGTCTTCACCGGTCTGCCGGGGAAGGTCGACTTCGTCACCCAGGAGATCTACAAGAAGCAGTGGACGATCATGACCTCGTGGACGATGTCCCAGATGGAGCAGTCCCGGGCAGCGGACTTCATTGCGACCCGCAATCTGCCCGTCGACGCACTGTACTCGCACAGCTGGACGATCGATCAGGCCGCCGAGGCCTACGAGTGGTTCGACAAGCAGGACGCCGGAAAGGGCGTCTTCGAGTTCGAGGCCTGAGCGGACGGCCGCTGAGACGAATCATGGAATGGAGAGAACGACTATGACAATCACGCACGAGACACCGGCATTCGCCACCCGCTCGCACGGGCACTTCATCGGCGGACAGTGGACGCCTGCCGCTTCCGGGAGGACTCTGCCCGTGATCAACCCGGCGACGGGAGGGGAGATGGGCTCCATCGCTGCCGGCGACAGCGCGGACATGGATGCGGCGGTCGCCGCGGCACGGTCCGCCTTCGAAGGCGAGTGGAGCACCTGGACACCGCACCAGCGGCGGCAGCTCATGCTCAGGGTCCACGATGTCCTGCTCGAGAACTTCGACGAGCTCGCGCTCATCGAGACCCTCGACATGGGCGCGCCGTTGGCGAGGACGCAGGGACTGCGGGAATGGACCTCGCAGGTCCTCCAGTTCTTCGCCTCGCAGACCGATGCCGCGACGCTGTCCTCGCCGCCGAACAACCTCCCCGGTGACTTCGTCACACTGCGCTCGCTCGAACCGGTGGGCGTCGTCGGCGGGATCATCCCCTGGAACGGTCCGCTCATCGGGCTGTGGTGGATCTTCGGGCCGGCGCTGGCCACCGGATGCACGGCCGTGCTCAAACCCGCCGAGGACGCCTCCCTGTCCGTGCTGCGCATCGTCGAGCTGATGAGTCAGGCCGGGGTCCCCGACGGCGTCGTCAACGTCGTCACGGGCACCGGCGCCGAGGCGGGAAGCGCGCTGGCCGAGCACCGCGACGTCGACCGGATCGCCTTCACCGGGTCCGTCGGCACCGCGCAGACGATCGTGCGCGCCTCGGCGGGCAACCTCAAGCGCCTGCAGATGGAGCTCGGCGGGAAGTCCCCGGACATCGTCTTCGCCGACGCCGACCTCGACAAGGCTGTGCCGGGAGCAGCGATGGGCGTGTACACCAACAGCGGGCAGGTGTGCGTGGCCGGGACGCGGATCCTCGTGGAGCGTAAGGTCCACGACGAATTCGTCGAACGCATCGCTGAGTTCACGAAGTCCGTGCGGGTCGGCAACGGTCTCGAGCCCGACACCCAGCTGGGACCGCTGATCTCGGCCAGGCAGCTCGAGAGGGTTCAGCACTACATCGAGGTGGGGTCGAGCGAGGCCGAGCTCGTCGCCGGCGGGAAACGGATCGAGGGAGAGGGATTCGGCGGCTACTACGTCGAGCCGACGGTGTTCGCCGGGGCCCACAACGAGCTGACCATCGCCCAGGAGGAGATCTTCGGGCCGGTGGCGACGATCATCCCCTTCGACGATCGGGAGGAGGCCATCAGCCTCGCCAATGCCACGCCCTACGGTCTCGCCGGAGGCCTGTGGACGCAGAACCTCGGCACCGCGCACAAGGTGTCCAAGGCCATCGACGCGGGCACCGTCTGGGTCAACTGCTACGGAGTCCTCGACCCCTCGATCGGCTTCGGGGGGACGAAGATGAGCGGCTACGGCTGGAAGGGCGGCAGAGAGCACGTCGAGAGCTACCTCTACCCGAAGGCCGTCTATATGAACCTCGACTGAGCGCAGCGTGGGCGCCGCCGGAGGTGGCGGCGCCCGCGGGGACGGAGAAGGGCTCGTGGGGCAACTGCCTCACGAGCCCTTCTGTCGTGCTCTGATCTCTGTCGGCGAAATCAGTAGCGGGCGCCCACCACCTGCGGAGCCAGGGCGTCCAGCCGCGCGATCTCCTCGGCTCCGAGTTCGAGGCCGACCGCGGCGGCGTTCTGCTCGAGCCGTTCGCGACGCTTCGTGCCCGGGATCGGGACGACGGGCACGCCGAGGCGGTCGTCCTGGGCCATGATCCAGGCCAGGGACACTGCCGCCGCAGTCGTCGAGTGCGCCTCGGCGATCTCTTCCGCCACCCTGACGAGTTCGAGATTGGCCCGGCCCGCTTCCCCGGCGAACCGAGGTTGCTTCGCACGGAAGTCGTCATCGGCCAGCGCCTCGAGATCGAGTGCACCGGTGAAGAAGCCCCGTCCGAGCGGGGAGTAGGCCACGAGGCCCGCACCGATCTCGGAGAGCACCGGAGCCAGATCCTCGGGATCGCGGGTCCACAGCGAGTATTCGCTCTGGACCGCATCGATCGAGTGGACGGCATCGGCCCGGCGCAGGATGTCGGCGTCGACCTCGGAGAGCCCGAGATGTCCGACCTTCCCCTCGGCGACGAGCTCGGACATCGCGCCGACGGCCTCCTCGATCTCGGCCGTCTGCGGCGGACGATGGAGGTAGAAGAGGTCGATGTGGTCGACGCCGAGACGCTGGAGCGAGGCCTCGCACGCGCGCTTGACATAGGCGCGCTCACCGCGCATCACACGATGGTCGTCGCCCAGAGACCGGTCGATGCCGCATTTCGTCGCCAGCTGCACCTCGTCCCGGCGTCCGGCGATCGCCCGGCCGACGAGGACCTCGTTGTGGCCGGAGCCGTACATATCGGCGGTGTCGATGAGGGTGACGCCCTGATCGAGGGCGTGTCGGATCGTGTCGATGCCCGAATCCCAGTCGGCATCGCCGTAGAACTCGCTCATGCCCATGCAGCCGAGGCCCTCGGCGCTGACAGTGAGCGATCCCAGTGAGGTTGTGCGCAGCGGGGTGCTCCCGGTGCGATTCGAGTCTGTCATGGTCCTCCATTCGTCCGTGCGCCCCGGGACTCTTCTCGTCCCGGGGCGCACGGTTGTGATCGGGTTCAGGCGAAGGTGTCGACAACCTCGGCGGGCAGGCCATAGGACTTGATCTCGACATAGGCGTCGAAGCCCTCGAGGCCGGCCTCGCGTCCGATTCCGCTGTTCTTGAACCCGCCGATGGGGGCGTAGAAGCCGCCGCCGTTGCCGTTGACCTCGACGGTGCCAGTGCGGATCTCCCGGGCGACGTCGAGGGCGTGATAGACATCTGCGGAGAAGACCGAGCCGTTGAGGCCGTAATCGGAGTTGTTGGCGATCGCGATCGCCTCCTCCTCGGTGTCGAAGTAGTGCGTGGTGAGCACCGGTCCGAAGATCTCCTCCTGTGCGATCTTCGCATTCGGGTCGACATCGGTGAAGACCGTCGGCGACACGTAGTAGCCGGCGCCGAGGTCGCTCGGGCGGTCGCCTCCCAGGAGCAGACCTGCTCCGGAGGACTTGCCCGACTCGATGTAGCCGAGGACGCGCTCGAGCTGCGCGGCGCTTGCCAGGGGGCCGATTTCGACGTCGGGGTCGAAGGGATCGCCGACCGGCATCGACCGCATCATCTCCGCCAGACGGTCGTTGAGCTCGTCGCGGATCGAGCGAGCGGCGACGATTCGGGTCTTGTTGCTGCACACCTGACCGGTGTTGCGCAGCGAAAGGGCTCGGATCGCCGGGATCACCTGATCGAGGTCGGCATCGGCGAGGACGACCGCAGCGGACTTTCCTCCGAGTTCGAGGGTGCACCGGCGCAGATCGTTGCCGCACTGGGCTGCGACCTTGCGTCCCGCCGCGGTGGAGCCGGTGAACGAGACCTTGTCGACACCGGGATGGCTGGACAGGTAGGCGCTCACCTCACGGTCGGCGGGCAGCACGCTGAGCACTCCCTCGGGAAGTCCAGCCTGCGACAGAAGGTCGGCGAGGAAGAAGGCATTGAGCGCCGTCTGCGGGGTCGGCTTGAGGACCACCGAGCAGCCGGCGAGCAGCGCGGGCGTGAGCTTGATGATGCTGATCTGCAGCGGAGCATTCCACGGCACGACCGCCGCGACGACTCCGACGGGCTCCTTCTCGACCAGCGCATTGCCCGTGGCGTGCTTGCGGGTGTCCCTCCACTGGTACTGCGGAGCGAGTTCGATGAGAGCGTCGAGGAGCATCTTCGACCCCATCGCCTGCATCTTCGTCGACAGGGTGATCGGGCTGCCCATCTCAGTGGTGATGATGCCCGCGACCTCGTCGATGCGCTCGCCGAGGAGCTCGCTGACCTTGCTGAGGACCTGGATGCGCTCGTCGAGCGACTTCTTGCGCCAGACGCCGGAGTCGAATGAGGACCGCGCGGCTCGCACGGCCGCGTCGACATCGGCCTCGGTGACATCGGGGATCGTGGTGAAGACCTCGGCGGTGGACGGGGTAACGAGGTCGATGCGCTTCGACGACGCCGGCGACGTCCATTCTCCGCCGACGAAGAGTTTGTCGACGGGCGAGATGGTGGTTGGTGTACTCATTGCTATGACCTCTGCTTCGTTGTCAGGGCACGGATGCCTCTCGGGTGAGCGTCATTATCAATTTTATAAGATATTTGATCGTCAAACCAGACTTGGCTGGGATTGCTCACGACTGCGTCCCCTCGTCGCGCTGCAGACAAACGTGGCGATATTTAATATAGTCGGGACAGTGCCGCGTGACCGCGGCCTTCCGAGATGACGTGAGGGGCTCGCCCTCGCGCAGAGGCAAAGGAGCGCAATGAGCTACGAGGACCTGGACTCCTTCGAAATCGACCGCCCGTCCGACGGTGTGCTGAGAATTCAGCTCATCGGTCCCAACCTTCACGCCGTCGGTCCCCGGGGCCACTCGCAGCTGCCGAAGCTCTTCGCCCGCATCGCCGAGGACGAGTCCGTGCGCAGTGTGCTCATCCGCGGCGAGGGGGAGCGGGCGTTCTCCGCGGGAGGCAGCTTCGATCTCGTCGATGACATGGTCGACGACTACGCTTCCCGCACCCGTGTGCTCAGGGAAGCGCGCGAACTCGTGCGCAACCTCATTGAACTCCCGCAGCCCTTCGTCGCGGCGATCAACGGACCCGCGGCTGGGGCCGGTCTGGTCACGGCGATGCTGGCCGACATCAGCGTTGCGGGCAGGAGGGCGAAGATCGTCGACGGGCACGTCCGCCTCGGCGTCGCCGCCGGGGACAATGCTGCGCTGACATGGCCCCTGTTCGCCGGAATGCCCAAGGCGAAGTATCACCTCCTGCTCAATGAAGTGCTGACCGGCGAGGAGGCGGAACGGATGGGGATGGTATCACTCGCCGTCGATGATGAGCAGGTGCAGGAGAAGGCGCTCGAGATCGCCGTGAGGCTGGCCGCTGGCTCGGCCCCTGCAATCCAGATGACGAAGCATTCGCTGAACAATTGGTATCGCCAGAACTGGTCGATCTTTGATGCCTCATTGGGCTACGAGTTCTACGGATTCGGCGGGACCGACGTTCAGGAGGGCGTGGGCAGTCACCGGGAGAAAAGGGATCCGGAATTTCGCTCTCGCGCCTACTGACTGTCAGCACGGTCCGGCCCGTTGGGATTGCGGGCGGCCCGTTCCTGCGTTGCAACCTGCCGGGCCATTTCTTCCGCCCCGGCGGGCCCCGGTGGTCCGGCTCGCGGGATCATTCGACGAGGAGAAGCACCATCTCGGCGATGCAGGCCGGGCGGTCTGTGCCTTCGATCTCGATGACATGCCCGATGATGACCTGAGTCCCCGAGGTGCCGCGGACGGCCTCTCTGACCGTTGCGGTGTCCCGGACTCGTGAGTCGACGGGTACGGGCTGGGGGAACCGCACCTTGTTGAGACCGTAGTTGACGCGCATCGATACACCTTCGATGGCGAAGATCTCGGCCGAGAACTTCGGGATGAGCGACAGGGTGAGGAATCCGTGTGCGATGGTCGACCCGTAGGCACCCGCAGCCGCCCTTTGTGGATCTACATGGATCCACTGACGGTCGCCCGTGCTCTCGGCGAAAGCGTCGATCGTCCCCTGATTGATCGTCATCCACTCTGATGATCCGAGTTCCTCTCCGACTGCGGCTTCGACCGCGGCAATTCCCTTGAGTTCTCGCATGGCGACTCCTTCTTCGCTGCTGTGCATGTGGTCGCACTATACCCGCTCTGCAACCGTGAAGGTTGCTCGAAAGCGGAAGAAAATATAGAATATTACAAAATAGTCTGTGGCGAGGATCACGATCGCCGGAGGGGTCCGTGACATGCGCCGGCGCGATACAGGTGTACCTGGCCGGCATTCTGGTCGCGGGTCATCGTCCGGGCCCGGCTCAAGGAGGAGAACGTAGAGATGGCCGAGACAGAGTTTGAGTTCGCGTGGGTTCCCGATAAGGAGGTCAAGGACGCATCGCGGCTCGTGGCTGCGATGCGCCGGTGGGGCTTCGGCGACGACGCCGAGGCGGTCGCCGAGCTGAATGAGCGCTCCGTGACCGATCCCGAATGGTTCTGGCGTGAGGTGGTGGAGGACCTTGACGTCGCTTTCGCCGAAGACTTCGACGCCGTCCTCGACGAATCCGAGGGCAAGGAGTTCCCGCGGTGGTTCAGTGGAGGGATCGTCAACGTCGCCGAGCTTGCCGCCCTGCGCCACTCACGCGGGCCCCTCGCGGACAAGACCGCTGTCATCTACGAAGGTGACTCCGGCCAACGGCGGACCCTGACATTCGCCGAACTCGCGGAGCAGGTGAAGTGGTTCGCCGCTCACCTGACCCGCCTCGGCGTGGGCAAAGGCGACCGAGTCGTGCTGTTCATGCCCGTCGTTCCCGAGGCCGCGGTCGCCTACCTCGCGATCGCGATGATCGGCGCCGTCGTCGTCCCCACGTTCTCGGGATACGCGGCTGACGCACTGGCCACACGTCTGCAGGACTCCGAGGCCAAAGTCCTCGTCACCGCGGACGGCACCACGCGGCGGGGCCGCGTCGTCGACCTCAAGTCCGTGGCCGACGAGGCCGTCTCCGATGCGCCGAGCGTGGAGACGGTCGTCGTTGTGAGACACCTCGCCGACGTCGAGCTCAAGGAGGGCCGCGACGTCTACTGGCACGAACTGGGGGAGAGTCCTCAGTCCGTCGAACCGGCCCGAACCGAGGCGAACGATCCGCTGGCTCTGGTCTACACATCGGGGACGACGGGCAGGCCGAAGGGCATCGTCCACACGCACGGCGGATTCGCGGTCAAGACCGCCGTCGACTTCGGATACGGCTTCAACGTCTCCGCCGATGACGTGGTGTCCTGGATCACGGACCTCGGCTGGCTGGTCGGACCGATGCTGATGACGGGACCGCTGCAGCTGGGCGCCGCGATCGTCATGGTCGAGGGACTGCCGGTGCATCCGGAGCCCAATCGGCTCTGGGACGTCGTGGTCCGCAACGGCGTGACGGTTCAGGGCATCGCTCCGACGGCGGCCCGGGCACTGCGGTCGGCGGGCGGGGAGGTCCCCGACATGCCGTCGCTGAAGTCATTCGTGTCCACGGGCGAGGCCTGGGACGAGTCCACCTGGTGGTGGCTGTTTGAAGAGGTCGGCAAGAAGCGGCGACCGATCATCAACTATTCGGGCGGCACGGAGATCGGCGGCGGCATCATCATCGCCTATTCCTTCCTGCCCAGTGCTGCCGCCGGATTTACCGGCGCACTGCCCGGCATTCAGGCCGCCGTCTATGACGATGACGGCAGATCCGTCACCGGCAAGATCGGTGAGCTCGTCGTGCTCAACACCTTCCCCGGCATGACCCAGTCGTTCTGGGGTGCCCGTCAGCGCTACCTCGACACGTATTGGAGCCGGTGGCCGGGAGTGTGGCTGCACGGTGACCTGGCGAGCCTCGACGAGAACGGGATCTGGATGATCCACGGACGCTCCGACGACACGCTCAAGCTCTCCGGTCGCAGGGTCGGCCCCGCTGAGATCGAGGCGGCCCTGATGCGCGACGAGAGGATCACCGATGTCGCCGTCATCGGTGTGCCCGATGAAGCCAGGGGGCAGCGGGCAGTCGCCTTCGTCGTGCTCGGCGTCGACGGGGCCGAGCCCGAGGATCTGCAGGCCACCGCGAATGCGAACGCAGGCAAGGGCTTCGCTCCCGAGGTCTTCGCGGTCAACACCCTGCCCAAGACGAAGAACGGGAAGATCATGCGCCGGATCATCAAGGCGCGGTTTCTCGGCGGTGACGTGGGCGACATCTCGGCACTGGATCCAGGGACGCCGATCGAGGACATCCCCGTGCTCGACGACTCCGCGAACGATGACTGAGCAGGCCGCCGCCCCCGCCGCAGCCGAACGCGAGTTCGCCGATGGGACGAAAGGCGGCGCCGAGGCGGGCATCGCGACCGGAAACCGGGCGTCGATCCGCGCGCTCGCCGACGCGATCCGCGAACTGAGCGCCACTCTCGTGCGCTTCGACGCCGACGAGGACAGCATCGCCGAGGCAACCGAGACGGTGACTGCCGTCACTGCCTGCCTGCGGGGGACTCCGCGGGAACCAGGTGCGTCCACCCGCTTCGACCGCGCGGAGACAGCGGGCAAGGCGTTCTCGGCCGCGCACGGGATCGGCAATCCCCTCGCTCCGCCGCTGAGCTACCGGTGGGAGGCCGAGGAGGTCGTGGCCGAATGCCGGCTCGGGCCGCAGTACGAGGGACCGAAGGCCCATGCGCACGGGGGAGTTAGCGCGCTTCTGCTCGACGATGTCCTCGCCCGGATCCCGCGGCTCAAAGGGACCCCGCGCGTGACTCGCAGCCTCGAGGTCCTCTACCGCAGGCCGCTGCCGCTGGACGAGCCGCTCGTGATCCGGGCGGGGGCAGTCGAGCCGGCGCCCGGTCAGCGGGAGAGCTCGGTCCGTGTCTGGGGGACGATCGCGACAGCAGCGGACCCGGAACGTGTGCTCGTCGAGTCGCATGCAGTGTTCGTGCTGCTGCGCGACGACCAGATCCTCGGAGTCAATCCCTACTGGAAGCCGGGCGACCGCTGGCAGGACTGATGCCCTCTGTTGTCGGGACGGTGTGAGGCGGGCCGCACATAGCGAATCGGGGCCCGCCGTGCCTCCGCGGCTGCGACCACATCCAGGGACAGTGTGCCAGCAATCGGCACGAAGTGAAAGGAATTCAAGGTGAAGATAGTTGTATTGGTCAAAGAGGTCCCCGACACCTACGGGGACCGTCAGCTCGATACTGAGACCGGTCTGGCGGACCGTGGAGCGTCCGAGGCAGTGCTCGACGAGATCGGGGAACGCGCACTCGAAGTTGCGCTCTCCCACGCCGACGTCGAGGACAGCACCGAGGTGACCGTATTGTCCATGGCTCCGGACGGCGCCACGGCGACCATTCGGAAGTCCCTGGCGATGGGAGCCGCCTCGGCGACCCACATCGTCGACGAGGCACTCATCGGCGCCGATCTCGGGCTCACCGCCGAGACCCTGGCCGCAGCGATCCGAAGGGCCGAGTTCGACCTCGTCATCACCGGAAACCTGTCCACCGACGGCAACGGCGGGATGATCCCGGCGATGCTCGCCGAGCACCTCTCCGTCGGCCTCGCCACGGGGCTGAGCGAGGTGACGATCACCGGTGGGTCCGTGAGCGGAACGCGCGCGGTCGACGACGGCGTGCAGCAGGTCGAGGTCGATCTGCCCGCGGTCATCTCCATCACCGAGGCGCTGCCGGAGGCGAGATTCCCGAACTTCAAGGGGATCATGGCGGCGAAGAAGAAGCCGCTCGAGGTGGTGTCCCTCGCCGACCTCGACGTCGATGCCGACGATCCCTCGACCTCCCGCTCCATCATGGTCTCGGTGGCGGAGAAGCCGCCGCGCGAGGCCGGCGTGAAGATCACCGACGATGGGGACGGCGGCACCAATCTCGCCGAGTTCCTGCTCGAGAACCGATTGGCCTGAAGGAGACAACGAGATGGCTGAATACCCGCAAGACGCAATCCTGGTCGTTCTCAACACCCGCGCCGACGGCGGCATCGAGAAGGCCGCAGGCGGTCTCATCGCCGGTGCGGCCTCCGTCGGCACTCCCGTCACCCTCGTGCTCGCCGGAGAGGGGGAGGGCGAGAAGGCGGCTGCTGAGGCAGCAGAGCTCGGAGCCGGCACCGCACTCATCGCGGAGGGGCCCGACGACACCATCGGCACCTTCGCCGTGGACGCGCTGGCCGCAGCAGTCGAGCGAACGGCTCCCGACGCGATCCTCATCTCTCACTCCGCGGACGGCCGCGATCTCGCCGGTCGCTATGCGGTGCGCTCCCGCTCCGCCGTCGCCGTCGATGCGATCGGGATCTCCCGCGACAGCGAAGGCATCGTCGCGCATCACTCGGTCTTCGGCGGCGGCTTCAACGCCACCGCCGCTCCCACCTTCGGTGCCGCGATCATCACTATCCGAGCGGGTGCGATCGATCCCTCACCCTCGCCCCAACCCATGGCAACCGAGTCCCTCACTGTAAAGGGTTCGGAGTTACCGGCGGGCCGTATCGTCTCCTTCGCCGAGACTGTCGAGACCTCCTCCCGTCCGGAGCTGCGTGGTGCCGCCAAGGTCGTCTCGGGCGGCCGCGGCGTCGGATCCGAGGAATCCTTCGAGCTCGTCGAGCAGTTCGCCGATGTGCTCGGCGCTGCCGTTGGTGCCTCGCGCGCGGCGGTCGACGCCGGCTTCATCGCCCAATCGCACCAGGTCGGGCAGACTGGTGTCTCGGTCTCGCCCCAGCTCTATGTGGCGCTCGGCATCTCCGGCGCGATCCAGCACAAAGCGGGAATGCAGACCTCGAAGATGATCGTCGCCGTGAACAAGGACGCGGAGGCGCCGATGTTCGAGATCGCGGACTACGGAGTGGTCGGAGACCTGTTCACGGTCGTGCCGCAGGCCATCGAGACTCTCGAGACACGGAAGAAGTAGCATGTCCACCTTTTCGAGCACTGTGCGTGCCGGGCTGCCCCGTGTGCCCGGCGGCGAACCCTGGCCCAGCGGGGGCGTCATCGCCACCGGCGCGCCCGAGAAGGCGGAATCCGCCGAGGCTGCCGCCGCGCCCATGGACGAGACGGCGCCCGTCGAGGCACCGGCAGCGGTGGGCTCGGGGTCCGAGACTCCGGCCGCAGCCGAGCCGGAGGCCCCCGAGGTCAGCGCGCCTGTGGCTGACGAGGCAGCGGAGCCCGAGGCCTCCGGGCCCGCCGAGGCGGCAGTTCCGGCAGCATCGGATGCCTCCGGCTCCGTTTCCGTCGAGTCGCGGACTGTGCCGCTGCGGCGGGGTCTCCCGCGGGTCCCGGGCGGCGAGCCCTGGCCACCTGTCGGCGAGGCCGTCGTCACCGCGGCGTCCGGCGGGGCTGCAACTCAGTGCGAAGCCGGGGACGCCTCGGCAGCTCCTGTGCCGGCGGCTTCAGCCGCGGACGCCCCGAGCGACGCCGGCTCCGGTACCCCAGCTGAAGCGGAGACGGCCGATGACACCTCTGACGTCTCGACATCCGCGGCTGAGGCGGCGGTCGCTGTAGGTGCTGGCGCCGCAGCCGGAGCTGCTGCCGGTGGCGCAGCAGCTGCAGCCGATGGGTCCGCGGCAGCGCCGAACGGTGTCAGCGATGTTCCGCTCCGCCGCGGTCTGCCCCGCGTCGCCGGGGGAGACCCGTGGCCGCCGGAAGGCTTCGCGCCCGCTTCGGCCGTGAGGCCGAGCGCCGCCGCCGGTGCCGATTCCGCCGCCTCGACCACAGCGGCTTCCGCTTCCGGGCCCGGGGAGACCCCGCAGGCTGACAAGGCCGACGCCAACGCCTCGGCAGAGCACAAGCCGGCTGCGACCGCCGCTGACAAACCTGCCCGGCGCAAGCCCATGGGAGCTGCCGCCGGGAAGCCTGCGGCAGAATCCACGGACGATGCCGCGGACAAGCCCGCTCAGCGCAAGCCGATGGCCAAGCCCGCCGCGAAGGCCGACGACAAGGCTGCGGCACGCACCGCGGACAAGCCGGCGACGAAGCAGACCGAGAAGCCCGCCGCGAAGACGGCGGAGGAACCCGCGGCCAAGACCGCTGCTCCGGCGGCGAAGGCCTCGTCTTCATCGGCGGCCTCCACGTCATCCGGATCGACGACCGCGGCAATGAAGGAACCGGTCATGATCGGTTCGAAGTCGCTGGGACAGTGGGCCAAGCTCGTCGGGCTGGGACTCGGCGGACTCATCGTCGCGGCCGGGATCCTCATCCTCGCTGCCCGCGGGGTCACGACCCTGCCGGGCGTGCCGGAGTTCCTCGAGCGCTACCCGGGCGAGTATCACATCCCGGACTTCGTCGATCCCGGGTTCCCGGGTTGGGTGCGGTGGACGCACTTCCTCAATATCTTCTTCATGGTGCTCATCATCCGGTCGGGTCTGCAGGTGCGGCACCAGCAGAAGCCGCCGGCGTTCTACACTCCGAAGAAGGGTGGGAAGAAGGTCAGCATCAATCTCTGGCTGCACACGGGTCTCGACCTGCTGTGGCTGGCCAATGGTGTCGTCTTCGTCGTGCTGCTGTTCGTGTCCGGTCATTGGGCGCGGATCGTGCCGACCAGTTGGGAAGTGTTCCCGAACGCGGTCTCGGCGATGCTGCAGTACGCGACGATGGAATGGCCGATGGAAGAGGCGTGGGTCAACTACAACGCGCTTCAGCAGCTGATGTACTTCATCGTCGTGTTCATCGCGGCGCCGTTGGCGGCGATCACGGGTGTGCGGATGAGCGAGTGGTGGCCGAAGGATGCTGCGACGCTGAACAAGTTCTACCCGGCGCCGTTGGCTCGGGCGATCCATTTCCCGACGATGCTGTTCTTCGTGTTCTTCATCCTCGTCCACGTGTTCCTCGTGTTCACGACCGGACTGCGGCAGAATCTCGGGTACATGTTCGCGGGTACGAATGTGCTCGGTTGGGCCGGGCTCATCTGGTTCCTCGTCGCGATGGTCGTGGTCGTGGCTGGGTGGTTCGCGGCCAGGCCGTTGCTGCTGGCTCCGATCGCGAATCTCTTCGGGCGCGTCTCGAGCAGGTAGGCGTCGCAGCTCGAATCAGCGAAGCCCCGCATGATCGACAGGTCGTGCGGAGCTTTGCTGTGTCGGTGAGTGAAGACTCTGTTCTGCTTGGCTTTCGAACCATCCGTCGGTGACGTGCATTCACGCTTTCACGTCCCTCTCGTTTCGCTCGTGCCATGGAGTGGTCGCCTGTCAGACCACGCTTCTTAGTCTTCGCAAGGTCAGTCTGGTCCGGCCCTCTCAGCGACGGCGGGGCGGGGATCCTGCGCCGATATAATATGTGAAACTCCTCTCATCGGGTCGCTTCAGCGGCTATGCTGGTGCGGTGGAACCGGCGACTTGGACCTTCATCATTCTCGGCGCGGCGATGGTCGCATTCATCAGTGCGCGCGTGCCGCTGGCGATCGTTGCGAGCGGAGTCTCCCTCGCACTGTGGGCGACCGGCGTGCTCACCCTGCCCGAGGTGTTCGCGGGCTTCGGCAATCAGACGGTCGTCTTCATCGTCTCGCTGTTCATCGTCATCGAAGCGCTCGAGGCCTCGGGTATCACCGCCTGGCTGGCGAACTTCGTCGTCTCCCGTGCAGGCGGAAGCCGAACTCGGCTGGTCGTCGTCATCGGGGTGTCCGCGGCCCTCCTCGGAGCCTTCATCAGTGTCAGCGGCACTGTCGGGGCGCTTCTTCCTGTCGTCGTGGTCGTCACCATGCGCGCCGGGATCTTGCCGTCGAAGATGCTCATCCCGCTGGCCTTCCTCGCCAGCGGAGGGTCGTTGCTCACGCTCACGGCCTCGCCCGTCAACATCGTCGTCTCGCAAGCGGCGAAGGACTCCGGCGGCCGCGCATTCGGGTACTTCGAATTCGCGGCCGCCGGAGTCCCGCTCGTCGTGCTCACCATCGTCATCGTGCTCCTGGCCGGTGATCGTCTGCTGCCTCGGCGTGAAGCCGAGGCCCTCGGCAAGCCCGATCCGCTCGCCCACGCACGGACCCTTCAGGAGAACTACAGCGTCGACGTCCCCTCCGATGCGCTGTTCACGGCCAGGGAGGGCGTCGCCGAGGTGCTCATCGCTCCACGTTCTGCGCTCATCGGCCGACGCGTCTCGCCCGGCATGCCGACGCGCAATGAGGGCCTCGTCGTCCTCGGCGTCCGGCGCGGCGACGACTCGGAGCCGGCAGCCCACGAGGTCACAGGAACGAACGATCCGCTCGAGCTCAGGGCCGGGGACGCGGTGCTCGTCCAGGGCACGTGGGATGCGCTCGATCGATATGTCGCCTCTCCCGACGTCATCGCCGTCGCTCCGCCGCAGGCCTTCCATCGTGCGGTGCCGCTGGTCGAAGGATACCGGCGGACGCTCGTCATCTTCGCACTCATGGTGCTGCTCCTCGCGACGGGTCTCGTGCCCACCGCAGTCGCGACGATGCTCGCCGCGGGGGCGCTCATCCTCACGAAGGTCGTGCGCATTCCGGCCGTCTACCGCGCGGTCCCCTGGACCATCGTCATCCTCGTCGGCGGAATGATCCCGCTCTCCACCGCCTTCGTCTCGACAGGGGCGGCAGACATCGTCGCGGATCTCGTCACGGGGTTCCTCGGGGAGTCCTCGCCTCGCATCGCGCTGCTCGTCATCTGCGTCATCTCGATGCTGCTCGGCCAGTTCATGTCGAATCTCGCCACTGTGCTCGTCATGATGCCGATCGCCGTCGCGATCTCCCAGGCCGCCGATGTCAGCGTCCAGCCGTTCATGATGGGCCTCGCCGTCTGCGGCGCTGCGTCGTTCCTCACCCCCGTCGCCACTGCGGGCAATCTCATGGTGATGCGGGCCGGAGGATACAGATTCGGAGATTTCTGGCGGCTCGGGCTGCCGCTGATGGTCGTCTACCTCGGGGTCGCGGTCTTCTACGTCCCGCTCATCTGGCATTTCTGATGATCTGGTCCAGCCCCCGTGCGGATCTTGCGAGAATTCGTTACTATATAATATAGAGATTTGATCGCACTCATTTGGGAGAACCGGATATGTCGACACTCACGGACAAAGTGGCCCTTGTCACCGGCGGCAACGGCGGCATCGGAGCAGGAATTGCAGTGCAGCTCGCGGAACGCGGCGCCAAGGTCGTCGTCAACGGGCGCGATGCCAAGAAGGCCGAACCGGTGCTGGACAAGATCCGGGCATCGGGTTCCGAGGGCATCTTCGCCGCCGGGGACGTGCGCTCGCGCGACGACATGGGCGCGGTCGTCGAGCAAGCGGTCGACGCTTTCGGGGGCATCGACATCGTCGTGCCGAACGCGGGAGGCAATGACGATGAAGCGCGGTCTCCCGAGGTGCGCGGACTGTTCCAGGACATCGACCTCGAGAGGGTCTCGGCCTTCGTCGGCCAAGCCGTGAGCGCAAAGCTCAATGTCGTTCAGGCGGCGGTTCCGCACTTCATCGAACGCGGCGGCGGCAGCGTCGTCTTCATCACCTCGGAGGGGGGACGCACTCCGACGATTGGCCAGACGGCGATCTCGACGTTCTCGGGCGGTCTGGTCCAGACGACGAAGCTGCTGTCCAAGGAGCTCGCCAAGCATCGAATCAGGGTGAACACGGTGTGCGTGACCGTCGTGAGGAACTCTCCTTCGTGGACAGCCGCCTTCGAGAAGGACGATGCCGTGTCCCTGCACCATCGCGCCCAGTACCAGAAGATCGTCGAGCGAGCACCGCTGGGCATCGCCACCCCCGAGGAGATCGGTCGATTCGTGTCCGTCCTGTCCTCGGACGATTCGGCCTACCTCACGGGAGCGATTCTCAGTCCGACCGGTGGGCTGACTCTGCACTGAGACGACGCCCGGCGGGCTCATCTCACGCTTCTCGGGCAGGGCGCCGGGATGCTTCGCTCCGCGGGCGGCGAGGAGCCGCCTCGGCGCTTCGACAGCAAGGATGGACACAAGCATGCTCACTTTCTTCCAGCCGATCGGTGACGCGGGAACCGATGACTTCCTGCCGCTGCCCGGAGCACTCGCCCATTGGGGTGGGGGTCGGCTCCACGGCCCAGCGGTCGCCGGGCTGCTGGCTCGGAGCGCCAGGTTGGTCGCCGCAGAGGCGAAGCCCGGATTCGTCCCCGGCCGGTCCGCTGTCGAATTGTTTCGGGCGACACGTGATGAGCAGCTCGAGGCCCGGACCGAACTCGTGCGCGAGGGTTCCCGGATCCTCGTCGTCGACGCCGTCGTCGTCCAACGCGGCCGGATGTGCGCGCGGGCGCATTTCTTCTTCTTCCGTCCGGGAGCCGAGCCCGAGAACACCATCTGGGCTCCGGGGATCGAGCTCCCTGTGCCGGAGGCCGGCATCGGGCTCGATGCGCAGCGGCGCTGCTACCGGACAGAATCCACGGGGTGGGACCCCCGCGTCGAGAGGATCAATGGGCCGGGGCGCAAGTACGCGTGGCAGGAGCCCTTTGCCGTCGTCGCGGGGGAGGAGGTCCATCCCTTCGACCTGCTGGTGGCCACGAGCGACCTCGCGAGCATGTCCACGCATTGGGATGAGCGGGGGATCGAGTTCATCAACACCGATGCCACGATGTCGATCGTCCGGCTTCCGGACGACGGGGGCATCGGGGTGACCGGCCTCCATCGAATCGGAGAGGCCGGAGTGTCGGCGGGGTCGGCGGTGATGTACGACCGCGCCGGACCGCTGGCGCTGTCGATGGTGTCGGCGCTCGCCCAGACCTCGGTGCGAGTTGCCATTACTGCAGAGGGGTTCGCCACGCAGAAGCTCTGACTGCTCTCACCTCGCAGATTATTGGATAGAATGTTTGCAATAGTCTGTTCGATCCCGAGAGTGGAAGAGGTTTGCCGATGCCGCAGTGGAAAGGCGCTCAGAGACGCCAGCTGAGCGATGAGGTGGCCGCCTATCTCAGGCAGTCGATCATGGCCGGTGAGATGAAACCGGGAACCTCAGTGCGCGCCGAAGCGATCGGCGAGACACTGAGTGTCTCGGCGACCCCGGTGCGAGAAGCCCTCCATGCACTCCGGGCCGAGGGTTTCCTCGACCTCGTCCCACGTAAGGGCTTCACCGTTGCGCCGCTGGTCGCAGCCGATATTCGCGATATCTTCGTCGCCCACGCCCTCATCGCTGGAGAGCTCGTCGCACGGGCCGCTGACAACATCGGCGAAGAGGACCTCGTCGACGTCCGACAGATCCACGAAGCGCTCATGGACGCCGCGGAGCGCAGTGATCACGAAGAGCTCGAGCGTCGCAACCACGAGTTCCATCGTCGGCTCTATCTCGCGGCCGGCTCTGAACGTCTGCTGTGGGCGCTCAGCGGCTTCGTCAAGTACGTGCCGAGCGCCTTCTACGCCCAGATCGAGGGGTGGCCCCAGACGACGGCCGCGGACCACACCGCCATCATCGAAGCGATCGAAGCTCATGACTCCGAGCGCGCACGAACAGCGATGGCCCAGCACATCCGCAATGCCGGGGAGAAGCTCGCCGAATACGTCGACGGCCGTCAGGACTGAACGTACGGAGCGTGGCCGGAATCGTGGTCGCCGTCCCGGCTCCCTACGATCCGGCCACGTCCTCCGTCTCGGCTTGGTCGAATATGGTCTCAGCTGCTCACATATGCCGGCCGCCTGTCACCTCGATGACGGCACCGGTGATGTAGCTCGACATGTCGGAGGCGAGGAAGAGCACCGCCTGGGCGATCTCCGCGGACTCGCCCATGCGTCCCAGGGCGATCTCCTTGAGACGAGCCTCTTTGATGTCCTCGCGCATGCTCTCGGTCATCGGAGTTCGGATGAGACCGGGCATCACCGAGTTGACGCGGACGTCGGCGAAGCCGACCTCCTTCGCGGCAGCTTTGGTCAATCCTACGATGCCCGCCTTGGCGGCGCTGTAGTTCGTCTGGCCGAGGAGCCCGACCTTGCCGGAGATCGAGGAGATGTTGATGATCGATCCGCCGGAGTCCTGTGCGCGCATGGCCTGCGAGGCCGCCCGGGTTCCCAGCCAGGTGCCGCGCAGATGGACGCCGATGACGGCGTCGAACATGTCCTCAGTCATCTTCCGCATCGTCGCATCGCGGGTGATGCCCGCATTGTTGACGAAGACGTCGAGTGACCCGAAGGCCTCGGTGGTGGCGCCGATGAGGTTGTCGATATCCGCTCCCTCGGCCACGTTCGCGCCCACGCCGATCGCGCGCTCGCCGATCCCGAGCCCGGCTGCCGCCTCCTTCGCCGCGTCCTCGTTGATATCGGCGATGACGATGTTCGCTCGCTCCGCGGCCAGCGCCTGGGCGATCGAGTATCCGATCCCCTGTGCCGAGCCGGTGATCGCGGCGGTCCGTCCTTCGAGCAGTGCCATGGTGTCTCCTTCGTATCGTGTCTGATGGAATCGTGTGTTCGGGGGCGATTCGTGTCGCTGATGGGTCCTCAGTCGGAGAGGATGCCGCGCTCTCGCAGAGTCGTGAGGTCGTCCGCAGTGCGCCCGAGGACCTCGGCGAGGACCGCATCGGTGTTCTCGCCGAGGCTGGGTGCGGGGCTCGCCGGTGCGGCAGGGGAGCCGTGGAAGGTCAGTGGTACTCGCGGAGCGAGGACTCGGCCGATTCCAGGCTGCTCGATCTCGGAGAACAGCGGGTTGGCCGACGAGCACTGCGGATCGTCTCTGACCAGCTCTTCGAAGGTCTGGAACTCGCCCTGGAGCACGCCGGCCTCGGCCAGAGCCGCGGTCGACTCCGCGGCCGTGTGGGCAGCGAACCAGGGACGGAGAACGGCGTCGATCGCCTCCCGCGCCTCGAAACGACCGCCCTCGGTGCCGAGGTCGACGTCGAGCAGATCGCCGATCATCGCGAGCTTGTCGGTCAGTCCCGTGGCGGTGCCCAGCGAGCGCCAGTGCCGGTTCGAGATCACGGCGACCATCACTTCGCGGCCGTCCGAGGTGGTGAAGGACTGGCCGTAGGCGCCGTAGAGTCCGTTGCCGAGCGGTCCGCGAGTGGAGCCGTTGGTCTGGATCTCCGCGATGTAGCCGAGGTTGCCGACGGTGGCGAGCATCGCATCGGCCAGGGCGAGGTTGATCTCCTGTCCGGTCCCTGAGCTGCGGCGTTCGAGCTCGGCGGCGAGGATGCCGTTGGCGATGTACATCCCGGCGATGACGTCCCAGGCGGGGAGGGCATGATTGACCGGCTTCTCATCGCTGCCGGTGATCGTCGGAAATCCGCTCGCGGCGTTGACGGTGTAGTCGACGGCGGGCTTGCCGTCATGGGTGCCGCTGAGCCGGAGCATGACGAGGTCGGGCCGGTGGGCGACGAGGTTGTCGTAGCTCAGCCAGCCGCGGGCGGGCAGATTCGTGATGAGCGTGCCCGCCTCGGCGATGAGCTCGGTGGCGATCGCCTGGCCCTCTTCGCTCTTGAGGTCGAGCGTGATCGAGCGCTTGCCCTTGTTGAGGCTCGCCCAGTAGATGCTCGTCCCCTCTTCGGTGATCGGCCACCGCGTGGCGTCGATGTTCCCGCCCAGGGGATCGATGCGGATGACATCGGCGCCGAGCTGCGCGAGCGTCATGCTGCCCAGTGGAGCGGCGACGAAGGCGGAGATCTCGATGATCTTCACTCCCGCCAACGGGGCAGGGCGTGTGGTGTCGGTGGTACCTGTCATGCTCACACCGCCTCGACGATCGCAGCCATGCCCTGGCCTCCGCCGATGCACATGGTCTCGAGCCCCCGGCCCCCGCCTCGGCGGTGGAGCTCGTGGAGCAGGGTGGTCAGTATGCGCATCCCGGTGGCGCCGACGGGATGGCCGAGCGAGATGCCGGAGCCGTTGACGTTGAGCTTGTCGTAGTCGGCCCAGTCCCAGCCGCGCAGCACGCCGAGCGCCTGGGCGGCGAAGGCCTCGTTGAGCTCGACGAGGTCGATGTCGTCCCAGTTGCGTCCGGTCTTGCGGAAGAGCTTCTCGACGGCGGGCACGGGCCCGAGGCCCATCTCGGCGGGATCGCAGCCCACGGCTGTCCAGCCCTCGAGGAAGCCGATGGGCTCGAGCCCGAACTCGTCGAGCCTGTCCTCGGAGACGATGAGGCAGGCGGCGGCCGCGTCGTTCTGCTGGCTCGCATTGCCCGCTGTCGTCACCCCGTCCTTCATCAGGGGACGCAGCTTTGCCAGCGACTCCACTGTGGTGTCGGGGCGCACGCCCTCATCGCGTGCGAACATGATCGGATCGGCCTTGCGCTGCGGGACCGAGACGGGCACGATCTCATCGTCGAAGGTCCCGTTCTCCCAGGCGGTGGCGGCATTGCGCTGGCTGCGGGCGGCGAACTCGTCGGCCTCCTCGCGGGTGATCGAATAGCGCTTGGCGACGTTCTCCGCGGTCTCGATCATGCCCGAGATGTAGCCGAAGCGCTCCTCCGGCTGGGAGCGTTCGCGTCCCCGGTCGAGGCGATCGTAGAACTGGGCGTTGCCGGCTCGTGAGCCCCAGCGCATGCTCGTCGAGTAGTACTCGATATTGCTCATCGACTCGACGCCGCCGGCGATGACGACGTCGGCGGCTCCGGTCTGGACCATCATCGCGGCAGTGGCGACTGACTGGAGGCCGGAACCGCAGCGGCGATCGAGCTGCATGCCGGCCGTGTGGATGGGCAGTCCTGCCTGCAGACCGACCCATCGACCCACGCAGGGAGTCTCGGACGAGGCGTAGGACTGGGCGAAGACGACGTCCTCGATGAGTTCGGGATCGACCCCGGAGCGTTCGACGACGGCCTTGACGACCGTGGATCCGAGTTCCTCGACGGGGACGGGACGCAGGGATTTCCCGAAGGCGCCGACCCCGGTGCGGACCGGTGCGACGATGGCTGCTCTGCTCATGGTGTGTCTTCCTTCACAGTTGTCGTGGTGTCTCTGGTTCGGTGTGTCTCGTAAGTCGGTGGGTAGTCCCGGGTGAGGTGTCCGGCGGCCACCGGTTGGTGGTCACCTGAGTCGTCCGGCGGCTTCAGTCGAATCTGACCGTGGCCTTGACGGCGGGCTTGCCGGTCGGGGCGAGGGCGATGAGCTCCTGCGCATGTGAGCCGGCGACGTCATCGGCGACCTCGATGTCGCGGCCGAGCAGATGGATGAGCTCACCGGCGAAGAGAGGGGAGCGGGCGGAGAATTCGAAGCCGCGCAGCTGTGCCCCGGGGCGTTCGGCGAGGAACGCGTCGAGGAGCAGGGTGGCGGTGAGTGGTCCGTGGACGACGAGTCTCGGGTAGCCCTCGACTTCGGTGGCATAGGGCAGATCGTAGTGGATCCGGTGCGAGTTGAAGGTGACGGCTGAATAGCGGAACAGCTGCGCCGTCGTGGGGCGCGCAGAACGCGACCAGTCCCAGCCTGCAGGGGCCTCGACGTCGGGTCTCGGATCGCGGGCGGGCGAAGGCGCCTGGGGGTCCACGGCCACGGCCTCGCGGTAGACGATCGTCTGCCTCTCGGTGACCGCGAGGGTGCCCGCGGCCCGGATCTCGTGGACGAGTTCGACGAAGCACAGGGCACCCGAGGAGCCGTTCTTCGGCGTGATCTGCGCGATCGTCGTCGTCTTCTCAAGCTCCTGTCCGACCCCGATGGGGGAGTGGAACTCGAGTGAGCTGCCCGCCCACATCCTCCGGGGTAGCGGCAGCGGGGGCATGAACCCGCCGAGGCGCGGGTGTCCGTCCGGGCCGAGTTCGCTCATTGCGGCGGTGGGGGTGAACTGGAGCCAGTGCCCGAGGGGAAACAGCGTGGTCGGTTCTCCCGCATCGGGCCCAGCGCCGGGCGTCGGCCTGTCGAGGATGGCGGCCAGTCCGGTTGCGGCCGTCACCGAGGCGGTGTCGGTCACGGTCTCTGAGCGTCCGAGCCATTCGCTCCAGTCGCGAGTGCTCTCGCTCGTGCTCTGTCCTTCGGTCACGCTCATTCCTCCATCGGGGAGCGGATGCCGGCTCCGCCCGTGGGCGGTCGCGGACTCCCTCGTCGTCTCTCTCACCTTCGTCACCCGGAGGCTTCGCCAGCACCCGGATTCGCCTTCATTCTATATTAAATATCGAAATCGGAAACCCCTTGTTCGCTCGCCTCCCGCGCCCCTGGGGCCGAATATAATATATTAGAGTAGCCTTATATGAGGCCTGCCGGGCCACGTGCAGTCCGGCGGCACTGCTTCAGGTTCGAGGCTCATGCGTCGACCGTGCGGTGCGAGTGCCGCGTCTCTCCCGGGCTCCCTTGGAGGACGCTCATGACCTTGGAAAAGGAGGAAGTACGGTGAATGCAACAGCGGCAATCGTCAACGAAGTCGGTGGGGACTACGAATTCGAGGACCTCAAGCTTGCTGACCTCGGTCACGATGAGGTCCTCGTCCGGATCGTCGCGTCCGGCATCTGCCATTCGGATGAGAGCATCCGGACCGGGACGGTGCCCGTCCCGACCCCGGCGGTCCTCGGGCACGAAGGGTCCGGCATCATCGAACAGGTCGGAGGCGCGGTCAAGGGATTCGAGGTCGGCGATCACGTCGTGCTCGCGTACACCTACTGCGGGATGTGCGCGAACTGCCGGTCCGGCCAGCCCTCGTCCTGCGTCAAGTACAACGAACTGAATATGAGCGGCAGGCGCGAGGACGGCAGCGCGATGTTCACCAAGAGTGACGGAACTCCGGTGTCGAGCCTGTCATTGCAAGGTAGCTTTTCGACGCGCTCCGTCGTCCCCGTCAACAATCTCACCAAGGTCGACAAGGACATCGATCTGCGGCTGCTCGGACCTCTCGGCTGTGGGTTCCTCACGGGCAGCGGCGCCGTCATCCACGGACTCAGGCCCGAGACCGGCTCGTCCGTCGCGGTCTTCGGGACCGGGGCGGTGGGCCTGGCCGCCATGATGGCCGCCGTGATCGAAGGGTGTTCGACCATCATTGCGGTTGACATCCACGACTCCCGCCTCGAGCTCGCCGCAGAGCTGGGAGCGACGCATACGATCAACAGCAGGACCGAGAGCCTCGATGAGCGAATCGACGAGCTCACCGGCGGTGCGGGCGTCGACTACGCGGTCGACACCACCGGTGTTCCGGCAGTGATGAAATCGGCACTCAACGTCGTCGCCACCGGAGGGAGCTTCGCCCCCGTGTCCGCCTCCGGCAAGCCCCTCGAGTTCGTCCCGGTCAGCGATCTCATCTTCCCGAAGCGCAACATCATCGGCGTCTTCATGGGAAACTCTGTCCCGCAGATCGCGATCACGCAGCTGATCAGGCACTACCGCGAGGGCCGGTTCCCCATCGACCGGCTCGTCAGGTTCTTCGACTTCGGGAACATCTCACAGGCCGTGGAGTCCTCTCTCAGTGGCGAGGTCGTCAAGCCGATCCTCGTGATGGACCCGTCCTACCGGCCGGCATGACTGACCTCTGTCCCGGCCGGCGGCGGAACGCCGGTTCGCCTGTGTCGGCGGGACGGATTTTCCCGCAGTCGTCGGTCCCGGCCGGCATCGAATGCGCCCATGCCGATGTGCGCCGTGCCCGTCGCGGACTGTCCGCCATAACATATTTAATATAGAATAATTGTCCTGTGCAGGCACTTCGAACCAATGGAGGTATGCGATGACCGTCGCCGACGATACGACCGTGACAGCCGACCCGATGAGGGATGCCGACGCCGGCTCTGCGGGGGCGGCTGGGCCGCTGTCGGGAATTACCGTGGTCTCGATCGAGCAGGCGATCTCCGGGCCGCTGGCAACCAGGCACCTCGCAGAGCTCGGCGCGAGGGTGATCAAAGTCGAATCGGCGGGAGGCGATGCGACTCGCGCCTATGACGACTGCGTCAACGGGATGTCCGCCCATTTCGTCTGGCTCAATCGGGGCAAGGAGTCCGCGCGGCTCAACCTCAAGGATGAGGCGGACAAGAAGGTGTTCTCCGCCCTGCTCGCCGAGGCGGACGTGTTCCTCACGAACATGGCGCCCGGCGCCCTCGGCCGGCTCGGTTTCGACCCCCTTGAACTGCATCGCGACCTTCCCGAGCTCATCATCGTCGACATCTCCGGCTTCGGGGCCGGTGGGCCGATCAGCCATCGCCGTGCCTATGATCTCCTCGTCCAGGCCGAGAGTGGTGTCTGCTCCCTCACCGGCGCCCCCGGATTCCCGGTCAAGCCCGGGGTTCCGACCGTCGATATCGGCACGGCGCTCTACGCCTTCGGAGTGATTTCGACGGCGCTGTTCAATCGCACCAGGACGGGTGCGGGCGCCTATATCCCGCTGGCGATGTTCGACGTCGCTGCCGAGATGTCGGGATTCGCCCTCAACCAGGTCATCCACACCGGTGTGCAGCCGGATCCGGTGCCCATGGGAACGCCGATGCTCGCCCCCTACGGCGCTTATCCGACTGCGGACGCGCAGACGCTCGTCCTCGGCGCCACCTCGCCGAGGGAATGGGGCAAGCTCACGGGCGAGATGATGGATGATCCTGAGTTCGCTGTCGATCCTCGTTTCGTCGACAACGATGCGCGGATCCGCAACCGGGATGCGCTCGATGCCCATATCTCGGCCTGGACCTCGCAGTTCACGCTGGCCGAGCTTCAGGCCAAAGCGGACTCTGCACAGCTGGGCAACGCGCGGCTGAACAATACTGTCGAGCTGGCCGATCATCCTCAGCTGCGTGACCGCGATCGCTGGCAGAACGCGAACGCCCGCGGTGCGGAGGTGCCGGCGCTCAAGGCTCCGTTCCTCGGCGGGGAATGGAACTCGCAGGCCTCGACGCGCGTTCCGGAGCTCGGCGAGGACACCGAGGCGATCCGCGCGGAACACGCGTGAGCTGATTCTCGCCGCCTGTCGAGGAGGTGACAGATGCTCGAGCGTATGATCGAGATCCTTGAGGTCTTCAAGGTCGAGGGCGGACCCCTCACCGCATCGGAGATCTCGCGGCGGACGGGAATACCCATGGCGTCGACCCACCGTCTTGTCGGCGAACTGCTGCGCGTCAGGATCCTCACCCGAGACGATTCGCATCGTCTGACGATCGGGATGCGTCTCTGGGAGATCGCCGCTGGAGCCTCCACCCTCCGCTCGCTCAGAGAGCTGGCGCTGCCGTTCATGAACGATGTGATGCTGCGGACCCACGCTTCGACTCTTCTGTGCGTGCTGGACGGCACGGATGTCGTCAACCTCGAGACTCTGAACCCGTCGGGGCCGAGCGCGACGAACCTGACGCGCCCGGGCGTGCGACTTCCGACGCTGGGTTCCTCGCCGGGCATCGCCCTGCTGGCTTTCGCGGAGGAGGAGACTCGGGAAGCGGTGCTCAAGTCCGCCGACCTCGTCAGGTTCACTTCTCGCACCCCCCTGGACGAACGCGAGATCCGCAGGCTGCTCACATCGACCGTGAGCGACGGCCATGTGATCGCACGAGGGTGGATGTGGACGAACTCGATCGGGATCGCCGTGCCCATCCTCGGCGGTGATGGACACGCCATGGCGGCGCTGTCGGCAACGGTCCCTTCGGACTCTGCGAACACGGAAGGCGTGGCTGCCCTGCTCAAGACGACGGCCACTGCCATCGCGCGGGCGGGAAGGGCCGGCGAGGAGTCCGAGGATCCTGGGCTCACACTGCTCAGACTGCAGTTGCGGAGAGTGACTGGACAGCAGTGAACCGATACCGTGCCGCCGAATCTTCTTCTCATTTCGCGGGAAAGAAGATGGCCACATAATGTATGACACATAAAATATTGGATGATACGCCTGAGGCGGGCACATTCATAGAGAAGTAGAGCGCACTCAAGGAAGAGGCGGATGAAATATGACCAATTCTGCTGTTGCCCCTGCTGTCGGCACAGAAGACCCCATGAGCGCCTTGTGCCGTATGGCGGTGGAGACAGAGTTCGAAGACTTTCCTGAAGAGGCCAGGACAAAGGCCAAGCACACTCTGCTCGACTCCATGGCGGTGACGATCGGAGGATCCGGCCTTGACGGCATCCTCGAGATCGTCGACCTGGTCAAAGAGAAGGGAGGAGTGGAACAGTCGCCAATCCCGTTCTACGGCGGTCTAGTGCCCGCGGCCGAAGCCGCACTAGCCATCGGGCCGATGCCGAGAGCCATGGACTGCGGAGACCTTCACGAAGAAGCCGGTCACATCAGCGAATACATCGTCGCGTGTCTGCTGGCGGCGTGCGGTCTGCGCGAGAAGGTGTCGGGGCAGGAATTCCTCGCTGCCCTGATCGTCGGCCAGGAGGTCCTGATCCGAATCGGAAGTGCGTATCGTTTGATCAGCAACGCCATTCCCCGCGGTGATTGCGGCGGACACTACATCTTCGGGGCGGTTGCGGCAATCGGACGTTTGCTCGGCTTCACACAGGAGGAACTCGAGAACGCGGAGGGCATCGCGCGCACAATGACCCAGCCGCATACGATGAGCATCTACTCTCCGGCCACCCTCATGGTTCGCATGCATCATGGTCTCGTCTGCCACAGCGCCATTCTGGCGTGCCAGATGGCCCGCAAGGGCATCACGGGTCCTCGGCACTCCGTGCTCACCGGACCGAATGGCTTCCTCGGGACGGCGCACTGGGACACGGAGCCCGAAGCGCTCACTCGCGGGCTCGGTGAAGACTGGGAGATGACGGCGATCACGACGAAGGGACACAGCGCATGCTACTTCTCCCATTCGTCGATCGACGGCATCATCGAGCAGATGAGCATGCACGGGTTCACCGCGGAGGACGTCGAGGCGATACACGTCGATGTCTCGGTTTCGGGGTCGAAAGCTGTGTGCGAGCCGGCGGAGAGCAAATGGGCGCCGGGGACGGTGCCGGAATGCCAGTTCAGCTTGCCCTATGCTGTCGCCTCAGCGCTCGTCGACGGGCACGTCTTCCTCGACACCTACAGCGAGCGATCGCGCAGCCGGGAGAATGTGCGAGAGCTTATGGGACGGATCACCGCCGATGCCGACCCACAAATGTCCGACTGGGGAGCTCGCGTGAGGACGGTTCTTCGTGACGGCACCGAGATCACGACCGAGCACACCTACGTCAAGGGGCACCCGAACAACCCCTTCACCGAGGTTGACTTCGTCGCCAAGTTCCGTCGGTGCGTTCCGTACTCGATCCTTCCGATTGGTGAAGACGCCGAGGACGGCATCATCGAGGCAGTCCTCGGACTCGACGAGGTCGACGACGTCGCGGGAGCACTCCTAGAACCGCTGACACCCGAATCCGTACCACTGATCGCTCAATCGCAGACACCAGCCCAGGCATAGCAGCCGACGGTCGTCTCATTCTGAAAGGACAATTGACGTGTCAACTGAGAAAGCACGAGTCGGCAGCGCTGCCGATTCTCCCACCGCATCGATGACGCTCGGACAATATGCGATCGTCGGGCTGTGCATGTTCCTCAACATGACCGATGGGTTCGACCTCTTCCTCATCGGCTTCGCCCTTCCTCACCTGCCGCAGGGCTTCGCCACCGAGAGCGAGAAAGGCTTCATCATCAGCCTTGCCCTGGTCGGCATGGCGATCGGCGCGATCTTCCTCGCCCGATTGGCTGATCGGATCGGGCGCCGAGCGACGGTCCTTTGCGGGCTGCTGACGAACATCGTCGGACTGGCGGTGTCCGCGCTCGCCGTCAACGAGTACATGCTGATGACGGGGCGGTTCATCACCGGGATGGGTGTTGGCGTCGTCAGTGTCGTCATCGTCGTCATCGCACAGGAGGCGACCCCGGCCGACCGGCAGAACACCGCTACAGGCATCGTCATGATCGGCTTCCCGCTGGGGAGCACGATCGCGGGGTTCGGTGGAGCCGCGGCCCTCGCCCTGACCGGGAATGTCTGGCAGTCGCTCTTCTGGCTCGGAGCGGCTCTGTCGCTGATCGGTCTGGTCGTCGCCTACTTCTGGCTGCCCGAGTCCGCGGCGTTCAAGGCTCGGATCGCCGGAGGTGCGGCACCTGGAACCGCCGAGGCTGCATCCGTCGACACCCCTGTCGAGCCGGCTGAACGGCTCGGCCTGCTGAGCAGACCGCTGTGGGCCATCACCGTGCTGCTGGCACTCGGTTACGGTATGCTCTCGGCCGCTTACTACTTCGTCGGAACATGGACCCCTCAGCTCGTCACCGACCTCACGAACGATCAGTCCGCGGGTGCTACAGCCGGCATCGTCGTCAGCGTCGGCACGTTCGCGGGTACGATCCTCTTCGCCCTCATCGGACTGAAGGTGAGTTCGGTCAGACTGACCACGGTGCTGCTCGTACTCGGAGTCGCGTCCGTGATCGGATTCTCGGTGCTGCTGCCGAGTGCCGGGGCGAATGTCTTCGCAGGCCTGCTGGGCTTGGCCGTCTTCGGCTCGATGTCCGGCTACACCGCAATGGTCCCGAAGCTCTACCCTGTGCTGGCACGGGCGAGGGGATACGGAATGATGCTCGGGGTCGGCCGCGCCGGAGCGATCATCTCGCCCGTGCTCGTGGGCTTCGCCGCGACGAGGGTCGACACCGGCGTGATCTATCTGCTGGCCATCATCCCCGTCGGGTTCGCACTGCTGGCCTCGGTGACGCTGCTTGTGCGCTCGGCTCGTGTTCGTCGCGAATCCAGCGTAGTCTGACTGAATCCGAGCTAACGGGACCTCGCAGGCTGCTTCACTGGTGATCGAGCTGCATCGCCCTCGGAAAGGTCTCCTTGGCTCCGAGGACGAACTAGGGAGCATATCAGCAAGGCCGTTGATGCGAAGATGATGGAGCTCGGGACGTTTCTCACGACCCGCCGCGACGAGGTCATACCTCGCACTGCGGGTCTGCTGGCAGACTCAAAGATGCGACGTGTGGCGGGACTGCGCCGCGAGGAGGTGGTGCGGCCCACCTCGATCAGCTTCGACTAGTACGCCAGCAATCGAACAGTGGCTCGTCAGGGTGTCCGCGTCGGTGCTGGAAACTTCGACGACATGCTGGTGAGGCTCGGCGGAGCTGTCTGTTCGGTCTCTCCAATGAGCCAGCGGCCCGCGCCCCGTGCAGAAGCCTGCAGACGGCCCAGCCTCAGCTACGCCGCTTCCTCAATGACCTGCCCACCGCCTACGCCGGATGTCCGTGGCCGGCATCGTGTTCTTCGGTCTCACGCAAATCTACGCGTGGAACGCCCCGGTCGGGGTGGCTGATTTCTGGCCATCGACGGATATTCTTCGTCGGGGCGTAGTCGCTGATCGGCCATGGTGACGATATTTGGGCAACGAGATCGTCGGTGCGATCGCGCTGAAGTCGGTCAATGAGCGAGACTACGGCGGCTCCGCCGCTTCCCGCAAGTATTCGACAAGCGAATGGCTGAGCAGGCGAAAGAAAACAGGGACATGTCCGGGGAGTTCGCCTCGCAGCTCACCAGCCTCAACGACGGTGTCCTCCTCGGTGGCAGCAGGTCCCACGAGGAGGGGTTCGCTCCGAAGATCCGCAGCCTCGCCACGGTGAAGACCAGAGATGTGCTTGACGGTTCCCAGCAGAGCCGGGAGGGATCGGCCCAGGCAACGTTGTCACCGAGAAGGAGATGTCCGAGGTACTCAGCCACGCGATCTTTTATGCCGGCCGGCCAAACGCATGGGCGGTGTTCCGCATGGCCAAGAATGTCCACAAGGCAGAGCCACCTGCGTGTCGGCGCGTCAGACACGAAGCGAGGAGTTCGGGATCCTCGGCGCAATAGGCACGGCATCAGCGGGGCACATGGCCGCGACGGGACCGCTCGTTGACGATCACTGGGGTAAGAGGGCGAAAGGTTCGCTGCGCGATGGAACCCCACCACACACCAGCGCCGTAAGCGATGTCGTCTGCGCGAAGGGCCAAAGCAAAGGAAACTGGGTCCATTCGGGGTCGCAGACGTGCATATTCGAGCGCGGTATCCACGAGAGCGGCCAGGCTGGCCACTCGCCGTGCTCGTCGGGAGACCAGACATGCCAGCAACGTCATTGGCCACCAGTGACGCAGCAGCAGCGATCGAGATTGAGCGTCGATCCCCAAGAGGCCCCGGCCCAGCAGACCGAGCGCGACGAGGCGCGGACTGCCGATCATATTCAGGCGCTGTGCGAGACGCTGATGAACCCCGACCAAGACCACGGGCACCAACAGGCGCGGCGTCCTCTGTCCGCTGCACAGTGCGACGAGCGTCGCGGCGGCCCAAGGATGCAGAACTGCGGGCGCGACTTTCGCTCCGTGGCGGCGGGCCAGAGGAGCAGCACTGGTGCCGTATATGAATTTGCGGGTCAGCCAGGGCACCAGACGCGAACGGTGCAAGTGCCGAACATGCGCCTCGGGCTCATAGCGCACTCGGAACCCCGCCGTGATCAAGCGCCAGACCAGGTCGACGTCCTCACCGGCACGCATGGACTCCTCAAAGCCCTGGATTGGCTCCCCTGTCAGATGTGCCGTGCGCCCGATTACGCAGGCGCTCGGCACCCAACCGACCGGGCTGTCGGGTCGGACGAGAGACGGCTCGGGGCCGAGGTCGAGAGAGGATCGGGAATTCTCGTACCGGGTGGTCGCGTTCGCATTGCCATCAGTGTCGCCGAGGACTCGTGGTGCGGCCAGAGCCAGCGCAGGATCCGCGAAATGCCGCAGGAGGAGTTCGAGGCAGTCCGGTTCGACGACAACGTCGGAGTCGATGAAAGCGACGAATGGAGTGTCGGTTTTCGCAAGACCCACATTTCGTGCTGCCGAAGGACCTCTGTTGATTGGAAGGCGCACGAGGGTGGCCCCGTGCCTGCGCACGGCCGCCGCGACCGGGGCCGGTCTCACCGATCCATCGTCAACGACGACCGTCTTTGCCAACCCACTCGGCAAGCTGGCCAGAAGACGTTCGAGATGGGTAGGGCGATCCCGGATGGGCACCACCACCGTGAGTTCAGAAAGAGATACCTCCGGCAGGGTCCTCACAACGGGAGAGGCGAGTCCGGTATCGACAAGTCGTTCGCCGATACGCCTCGCACGATCGTCCTTCAGACACACCTCCCTATCGTTGAGACTTCTACGTCCCTCGGGGGTCAGCCGCATCACCCGCAGTGGTGTGCCTCCGATGAGAACCTCACCATCCTGGAGACAACGTGTGCGTGAGTGAAGACGGACGACAATCGGGTCCGATTCGCGTGAACCGTGAATGGTCATATCGAGTCCCCGGTCGGCATCGAGGACAGCATCCCGCCGGCTCCCGGTGCCCACGTGGCGAATCGTTCCCAAGCGGCGTCGCACATCCCGGCGAGCACTTCGTGTCCATGTGCTTGGGAGGCGCCGTTCGGATCGCCCAGCACGCCATTGGGCGAGACTGCTCGCACTCCTTGCGCGCGAAGCTCGGACAACAGGGTCTCGGCAACGCCGCAATCGCCTGCCTCCGCACGATCCATCTTCACGTCCAGAGCCGCTAGTACGAGCATCAGTGAAGTCTCACTCAGTCCAGCGTGCAGATCTGCGCCGGCGTAGACGTCGACACACGACAGCCAGCCGACATCGCGACCCTCTTCCCGTAAGAGGGGCACCGCGCTTCGCAACGCCTCGACGTTTCCACCGTGGCCGTTGACTAGTGCTATTCGGTTTGCCCAACGGGATGCGGATCGACAGAGTTCGACTATCACCTCGACCAAGGCACTGGTTCCGATCGAGACGGTGCCAGGGAAATCCTCATGTTCGCCGCTGGCACCATACGGCAAGGCGGGTGCCTCATATGCCCTGTGACCGGCCGACGTCGCGCGTTGGGCAAGTTCTGCAGTGACTGCCGTCGCGATGACTGTGTCGGTCTCCAACGGCAGGTGCGGGCCGTGCTGTTCGGTCGAGCCGACTGGGACGAGCAGTATCCCTTCTTGTACGTCCGGCCACGTGCCCGTGGCAAGACGTGGTGCTCTTGCGTGGTGCTGTCCCGTCGGCAGGGGTCCGGCGAGCGGTCCTCGTACCATCAGACATTCGCCGCATCGGCCACGCCGGTGGGCGGGAGAGGGTGTTGTGGCTGGAAAGCACCGAGCTCCCTGAAGAAATCGGATGGAATCCAGAGATCCTTGGGATTGAGCTCGTCGATCGAAGAGCGGCCCAGCCCCAACAGTGCAGAATCCAGGCCCATGCGCAGCAGATCCAGGACGTTCTCAACGCCCGCTTGTCCATTGGCTGCAAGTCCCCACAGATACGCCCGGCCGATCAGCACGGCGCGTGCGCCGAGGGCCAGTGCCTTGGCCACATCGCCGCCACGTCGGATTCCGCCGTCGAGGAGAACCTCGACCTCGTCGCCCACGGCTTCGGCGATTGGTCCGAGGCAGCGAATCGACGCAGGGGTCGTGTCGAGATTGTTCCCTCCATGATTGGATACGGAGATTGCATCCGCTCCGATGTCGACCGCGCGTCGGGCGTCATCGACCCGGGTGATGCCTTTGAGCATGAATGGGCCACCCCACTCGTTGCGCAACCACTCCATGTCCTCCCACGTGGGCGGTGGAGTCTGCTGCCATTCGCCATATGCACCGAAGAATGTGGGGGCACTGCCTCCGGGGAGCGCCAAGTTGGGAACAGTCAGATCCGGAATCCCATTCTTCGCCCACTGCAGCAACCACTGCGGGCGGAGGAGGCCCTCCGGCGCGAATTTCACCTTGGCCGACAGGTCCATCCGTTCGGGGATCTCCGGGCTTCCCCAATCGCGGCCTAGCGAGAATGACCAATCAGTCGTCGAGATGAGTGCTTTGGCCCCGGCGGCGCGTGCGCGATCCATACGCTGAACCATCGTCTCTTTGGACCCAGTCCAGTACATCTGAAAGAAGGTGTACTCGTTTGCTTGCACGACGTCCTCGACTGGTTTGCTGGCGAAGGAGCTCAGGCCCATGATGGTCCCGCGTGCAGCTGCGGCCCGGGCTACTGCGACCTCGCCTTCGGGATGGACCGCCTGCACTCCCGTGGGGGAGATCAGCACGGGCATCGAAATGGGGATGCCTAGTACCGTCGTTGAGACATCTCGGGATGCCTTGTGCCCGGCGACATGGGGTGCAAACTCCAGTTCACCGAACGCATCCGCGTTGTCCTGTGGAGTCCGCCCTCTTTCGGAGCCGGCAACCAGCGCCGCATAGACGGAGGGCGGTAGTCTCCGCTTTGCCCGGCGTTGTGCCTCCAACACTGTTTCGAACCAGGGGTTCTGCTTCCAAGGCCATTCCATGATCTGTTCCTCTCTGTGATGATTTCGATACGTCAGGCCAGCCGGGTTCTTGCGATGAAATCAGGCGTCAACCGCAGAAGCCACGTCTCAGTCATGCCCAATCATGTGTCCGAGGCCATGAAGCATCGCCACGAGGCGTTCTGCCGGGAACGCCATCTCAATCGGTGTCGATTCCGAACAGCTCCTTGCTGCGGCCCTGACCTTCACCGCGATCCCGGCACATCGAGAAGCGTGCTCTCGTCTGCCGGAACATTTCCCGTGGACGCGGATTCGGCTGGGGTGCATACGTCGGAGGAGGTATCAGTTCTGCGGATGACGAGGTCTCGCTCCCGGTATTGTCTTTTTGCGATGCGGCAGAGCATGCTGAGATCGAAGTAGCCCATCCGAACTTTTCAGACGAACCGCTCGATGATGACATCACACGCCTTCGCTCATGCTCCGTCCGGGTTGAATCCGGCAAGCGGGCTCTCCGCGCATGCATTCACCGGTGGCCGCCCCTTGTCTTCGCGGCGGCCGATGGTGACTGGAACAGGTTGAGATTTCCGGGGCGCCCGCGCAGTCCGGTGGGAGTGATCCCCCATAGGACGCTGCGGGGTCAGCTTGTCGCGGTTCTTGAGCATCTCCTCACCGAACCCACGGACGCATTCGGGATCTGGCCCGTCCAGAGGCAGACCCGTGAAGAACTTCGCGGCCATGCAACCACCTTTGCACGAGTCGAAGAATTGGCACGAGGTGCACGCTCCGCCGGACTGAGGTTCGCGCAGCTTGTGGAAGAGCGATGATTCCCGCCACACGCCTGTGAAGCCCCTGTCGTCACGGACGGAGCCGGCGAGGAATTCGTCGTGGATCGCGAATGGGCACGCGTACACGTCGCCGATCGGGTCGATGAGGCACACAACGCGACCGGCACCGCAGAGGTTCAGGCCGGGAAGCGCCTCTCCGAACGCAGAGAGGTGGAAGAACGAATCGCCGGTGAGCACATCGTCACCATGAGCCACGAGCCAGTTGTAGAGTTCACGCTGCTGGTCTGCTGTCGGGTGCAGATCGTCCCACACATCGGCCCCGCGTCCTGAGGGACGCAACCTGGTCAGGCGGAGCTGTGCGCCGAACTCGTCGGCAAGGGACTTGAACTCGTCCAATTGGGAGATGTTCGTCCGTGTGCAGACTACAGACAATTTGAAATTCTTCATTCCGGCGTCCGCGAGGTTCCGCATCGCTCGGATCGCAGTGTCATAGGAACGCCCGCCGCGAATGGCATCATTGACTTCGGCCGTGGCGCCATCCAAGGAGATCTGCACGTCGACATAGTCGTTCGCCGCCAGAGCCTGTGCTGCCTCAGGGGTGATCTTCACGCCGTTGGTAGAGAACTTGATGCCAACGTGGTGGGCCGTAGCATAGTCGAGCAGTTCCCAGAAGTCCGATCTAACGGTGGGCTCCCCGCCGCCGATGTTGACGTAGAAGACCTGCATGCGCTCCAGCTCGTCGATGACGGATTTGCACTCTTCCGTGGTGAGTTCGCGCGGATCCCGTCTGCCCGAACTGGACAGACAGTGGATACAGGAGAGGTTACATGCGTAGGTCAGTTCCCAAGTCAGGCAGATGGGGGCATCCAGGCCACGCTCGAAGTGGTCGACCAATCGGGTGGGTTCTCGGGTAGTCGGCGGTGGCGCAATCGTCATTCCGTTCTCTCCTCGATCATATGAGACGCCGCGAGGGTCTCAAGGGCTCTCAGGTACTGGTCTTGTTCGCGCTCCCCGATCCCGGCCACAAGGCATGCCTCATGCGCCGTGGCTGATCCTTCCAGAGCTTCGACGGCCGCAAGCAGACGCCGATCCTTGAGGAACGACAGTCTCCGCGTGCCGAAATGATAAAGCAGAGCGCCGAAGGACTCAGGCCGTACGCTCACCTGCGGGTGCAGTCGCCAGGAGTTGCGGGGATTCATCGCGCTGTCAGTAGACACCGCACATGCCATCGATAGAGACCTCCTCGATGAGCGCATCGCCCGCGCTGACCGGCTCGACCTCCTCGGACGAATCCCCGGCGGCGGTGTTGTGCACAGTTGGCGCGGAGTCGGCGGAAAACTCTTGCTTGTCCATGTGATGCTCCTTTGCTTCAAAATCCATCGGCGTCGATGGGTGTCTGTAGAATAGACCTTAATGGCACTCAGTGCCAAATGAAAAGGGCCGGAGGGCGCAGTGAGACCATGACGCAGACTAAGAATCGACACCGCGACGGCATCCGCTCGCGAGCCGGCGGCAGAGCCCGGGCGACGACGCACGGCCGGCTCAGTCGCATAGGGCTCGCGCTCTTCCTGGAACGCGGGTTCGATGAGACCACCGTCGACGATATTGTGCGTGCGGCTGGTATCGGACGCCGTACGTTCTTTCGGTACTTTCCTTCCAAGAACGACTTGCCGTGGGGTGATTTCGACTCATTGCTGCGAAGTATGCGCGAATATTTGGCGGAACTCGACGAGGATGTCCACCTGGGTGAGGCTCTGCGCAGGGCGGCCGTCGAGTTCAATCGATTCCCCCTTGACGAATTGGCACACCATCGGGACCGTATGTGGCTGCTGTTCAACGTCCCCTCCCTGATGGCGCACTCAACGCTCAGATACGCATCTTGGCGAGTAGTCATTGCGGAGTTCGTGGCCACTCGGCGGCATGTGGCCCCCAAAGATGCGTTCCCGCAAGCAATCGCCCAGGCTTGCTTGGGCTTGTGTGTGAGTGCTTACGAGCAATGGTTGGCCGATGATTCCTCGGACCTCCTTGAGCTCATCGACCGGGCGTTCAGAGCGGCGGAAACAGTGTTCGGCGGGCAGGAGGGGGTATGACGATCGTAGTAGTGGGCGCAGGCGCCTCTGGAGCGCCGTTGGCTGCCCGGCTCAGCGAGGATTCTGCGCTCGACGTCGTCTTGCTGGAGGCCGGCTCGGCTGATGGACAGATACCGCCGGAACTCCTAGACGGTTCATCGATTCGCGGAGCGATGCCGGATCATCCTGCAAACTGGGCCTACCATGGTGAGCTCACTCCCGATCGACCGTATACCGTAGCGCGGGGCCGGATCCTGGGGGGTTCGAGCACCATCAACGGCGGCTATTTCGTGCGCGCGCGGCCTGCTGATTTTCGCGCCTGGGCAGCGGTGGGAGGGCCGGATTGGAGTTTCGAGAGAGTGCTTCCCGTCCTTGAGGCACTGGAGTGTGATCGCGACCTGGGCAGGCGTCCCGGCCACGGTTCCGCGGGTCCCATGCCCGTTCAACGTCCTGTCCAGTCCGGGCGGGTCACTGCCGCCTTCCACCAAGCGGCGGAGAGTCTGGGGTTCCACTTCGAGCTGGACAAGAACAGCCCGGGAACTCTTGGGAGCGGAGCCGTCCCCTCGAATATCGTCGACGGTATTCGAGTCAACACCGCGATGGCCTATCTCGATTCAGTCCGCTCGCGGGCGAATCTTCGTATCTTTGGGGACACCCAGGTCCTTCGCGTGTGCTTCGCCAACGAGCGTGCCCTCGGGCTGGAGACGACCTCTGGATTCTTCAAAGCAGACGAGGTTGTATTGTGCGCGGGTGCCATCGGATCGGCCCATCTGCTTCTGCACAGCGGGATCGGCCCGCGTCCCATGCTCGAAGAATTGGGCATCCCGGTTGTAGAGGACCTGCCGGTAGGCGAAAACTTCAGCGACCACCCCAATGTGGCGGTCGGTTGGCGCCTTCAAAGCGACGTCCCCGCTCCAGACGACCTTGTGGCCTTTCCCGCGAGCCTCAACTTTGATTCCATGGCTTCCGAAAAACATCATCCCGACGGGGACCTGGAGATCCTGCTGTCGGCCAAATCTCTCGGGCATCTGCTGACCGGAGAGTTCCCAGGGCGGCCCGGCCGCGTCGGCTCCGGAGCGAATGACATGTCTGCGGTCGGTGCGGCCACAGGCGAAGAGATCGCCCGCCATGAGGAGTATCAGCTCATCGTAGGATTGCAGGCGCCGGAAGGGCGGGGCCGCCTCAGCTTGAGCAGTCCGGACCCTCGTCGGCAGCCTCGGATCGAATATCGATATCTGCAAGAGGCAGAGGATCGGCGGCGCTTGCGATTCGGAATCCGGACGGCCGTCGAAATCCTGCGCTCGCCTGCCTTCGAGGGGATCGTCGACGGTCTTATGGGGCTTGATGCTTGCACCCTCAGCGACGATACCCTGCTCGATGCGTGGACGCGGTCCAATCTCGGAACTGCTCTGCACACGTGTGGCACTGCTCCGATGGGGCCCGTCGTCGACGCCGCTGGCCGGGTTCACGGAGTGAGTGGTCTCCGTGTCGCCGACACTTCGATTCTGCCGAAGGTTCCGGTGCGAGGCCCCTTTGCCACAGCGGTTCTCATCGGAGAGCTGATCGGGCGTCGAATGTGCAATTGAGGCATTCGGCGTCCAGTGATCGTCGAAATTCCGGCAGGGTCACGCAGTTACGAATAGATACGCGCTGCAGGGCACCAGCGATGACGTCGGCGAGACGGTACAAGATTGTTTCCCGCCAGACGAGAAATGCTCTATTGCGTGAATGTGATGCGCCTTACGGTACCCGGGGTACGTGATTACTAGCGAAAGGGATAATGTGACTGACGAGTCCGTAGACAAAGAAGTTGCGGCAATCACGCGAAACGGGGTCCCCCATTACCGGATGTACATCGACGGTGCATGGGTGGATACGAGTGACCACTACGAGGTGGTGAATCCGGCCACCGGCGAGATCTGCGAGACTTCGGCCCGCGCCACCACCGACCATGTCGATGCGGCAGTTGCAGCCGCCGGTCGGGCGTTCGCCGAAGGCAGCTGGAGGAAAACCGATCCAGTCGAACGCGCCGCGATCTTCGATCGTGCCGCCGCGGCCCTGAGCGCCCGCACGGACGAGATCGCGACGACCGTTGCCCGCGAAACCGGCATGGCGATCCGTACCGCAGGCGCTCTGGGCGTCGGGTTCCCCATGATGCATTTACAGTACTTTGCTGATCTGACCCGCCGGTTCGACTGGACCCGCTCGGCTCCCATCGCTGGGCCAGTCCTGCATAGCGGTTACATCCGGAAGGAGCCACTGGGTGTATGCGCTGGCATCACGCCGTGGAACTTCCCCGCCAGCACGGCAGTCTGGAAATCGATCCCAGCCATGGCTGCCGGCAATAGTGTGGTTCTCAAGGTGGACGAGAAGACTCCGAGCTTCGCACTGGAGTTGGCAGGACTCCTGCACGACGCGGGATTGCCGGCCGGGGTGTTCAACGTGATCGTCGGCGATGGGCCCGTGATCGGTGAGCATCTTGTGCGCCACGACGATGTGTCTCTGATCTCATTCACGGGTTCCACAGTGACCGGTCGACGTGTGATGGCGAATGCCTCCGAGTCCATCAAGCGCGTGCTCCTCGAGCTCGGCGGTAAGAGTGCCAATGTTGTGCTCGACGATGCGGACATTGATCTCGCAGTGGACGGCGCCATCTATGCTTTCGCCCTGCACGCCGGGCAGGCTTGTGAATCGGGTTCTCGGCTTCTGCTGCCCGCATCCAAACACGATGAGTTTGTGGCCAGGCTGATCGCCCGTCTGCAAACGATGAAGATCGGCGATCCACTGGATCCGGCAACTGACATGGGAGCGGTGATGAGCCCGGCTCAGCTTAAGCGGATTCGAGACTACATTGAACTCGGCAAGGAAGAGGGTGCAACGCTGGCCTACGGAGGTGGAACTCCGTCCGGTCCGGAATTCGCACAGGGGTACTGGGTGGAGCCCACGGTGTTCACCGGTGTCAGCAATGGAATGCGGATCGCCCAAGAGGAGATCTTCGGCCCGGTGCTGTCGGTGATCACCTATGACTCGGTCGACGAAGCTGTCGAGATTGCCAACGACAGCGCCTATGGGCTTGCCGCAGGAGTGTGGAGCACGGACAACGCCAGGGCGATCGCCGTGGCCGAAAGACTTGAGGCCGGATCGGTGTGGATCAATGACTGGCACAACATGTCGCAGTACCTGCCCTTCGGCGGGTACAAGCAGAGTGGCATTGGCCGTGAACTCGGTCCGGATTCGCTCGAGGAGTTCACACAGGACAAATCCATCACAGTGGACCTCTCTGGCGACCTGAGCAAGCGGGCCTACGGGATCGTACTCGGCACGCCGCCCAGCTGAAGCCTCACCGAAATGCGTTTCCTCAGCAAAAACGTTCGAACATTTCACTGACGAAAGGAATACGAAAAATGGGTACTCTCGAAGGCAAAGTGGCCTTTATCACCGGGGCAGCACGCGGTCAGGGACGCGCGGAGGCCATTCGCTTGGCTCAGGAGGGCGCAGACATCATCGGCATCGACGTCTGCGGGCCGATCGAGACGAGCGTTGCGCCGCCGTCGAGCCGCGAGGAGCTGGAAGACACTGCTCGGAAGGTCAAGGAACTCCATCAGCAGATGGTCATCGCCGAATGCGATGTCCGTGACTTCGAGGCTCTGAAAGGTGCCTTGGAGGAAGGCGTGCGTCAGCTCGGCCGTTTGGACATCGTCGTCGGCAATGCCGGGATGTGGAACTACGGGTTGTGTGAAGACATCTCCAATGACCAATGGGATACGGTGCAGGACATCGTTCTCAAGGGTGCCTGGCACACGGCGAAGGCAGCGATCCCGATCCTCAAGCAGCAGGATGAAGGTGGGTCGATGATCTTCACCACTTCGTCAATGGCGAGCATTGCCGCCCCGCATATGTCTCCGTACTGCGCCGCAAAGCACGGCGTCTACGGCCTGATTAAGACTTGGGCGCTGGAACTCTCGCCGCAGCAGATCCGGGTCAATGGGGTCGGACCGACCACCGTGAGCACCCCTCTGATCCACAATGACCCGACCTATGCTCTGTTTGCCCCGGATGTGCCCGAAGGTGAGCGGACGCGAGAGAACGTGGCGTCTCGTTTCGCTACAGTTCCTGCGTGGGACGTCCCATGGATCGAGCCGGAAGACATCGCCAACGCCGTTGCTTGGTTGGCCTCGGACGAGGCGCGATATGTGACCGGCTTGGACTTGCGTGTCGACGCCGGGCAGATGTGGAACTGACCTCCATGTGAGAAGGAGCGGGGCATCGGACGAGCGATCCGGTGTCCCGCTCCTTCACGTGCATGCTGATTGCTGCCTGCGAGCACATTTCCGAAAGCGGACCGGGCTCGACAACGACGCTTTCAGCAGTACCGCTGACCGTGCACCATCCTCGGAGGACACGGCGCAGTGCGTCACGGCCCATGAAGCTCGAGAATGGACACGTCAGTCGTGTAGTCGCGCAGCAACTTCGATCACGGATTTGTCGGTCCTGACTTCCCTGCGGGCCAGTTGACTGTCCTAAAAGTGCTGGGCACAGTGACGCCCCGAAATCAGCACCCCGCAGCGTTCGGTGGTTCGCGGCTATTGAGTCCGAGTGTCGTGCGAGTGATGAAGAGTATCTTCGGGTTCATCGAATCGATCAGCATCTCGTGCGAACCATGCTCGTTCCTCACTCGCGTGGGCTCACCGATCTACTCCACCAAGCCTGGAGGCTGAGAGAGGCCCTGCTCCTTCGTTCGAGTGCGCCCACGAGAGCGGAGCACGCGAGTTCAGTCGCGAATAGCGGAGAACATGAGCACCGCAGCGGTCGTCGGCGTCTCGGTTCGATTGCTCCACGAATGTTTGGTGCCACGCTGGACCAGGGTGTCTCCCGGGCCGAGCACGGTCACGCTGTGGTCCTGCATCACGGCGGTGAGCTCGCCGCTGAGCACGGTCACGATGTCGACGCTCTCGGTGAAGTGAAGACCGGGGATGCCGTCGGCCTCTTCCGGTGCAACCATGCCGGGCAGAGGACCGTTCGCGTCGGCGAACCCGGCGTCCAGGTCACGTTCCGAATCGGGTCGGAAGGTGACGATCCGATAGACGAACCCGTTGTCATCGGGTGAGGTGCGCACACCGCCCTCGAGTCCGTCCCCTGCGGACATGTGAACAGGCACCGAGCCGGATCTCCAGATCTCGCATTTGGTATTGGCGTCGCTGCTGTGTCGCACAGGCGTATTCCGGTCCTCGACGATGTACGACTTTCCGTCGTCGTCGACGCCGGTGACGATGCGACGAGCTTCGGCGGCTGTGTAGTCCTCGAACATGTTTGACTCCTATTCCCCGTATGGGCGAAGAGAGACGACTTCCGTGTCGTCTCATCGGCCCACACCAACGATGTGACAGTGTCTCCGGCCGCCGTCGGCACTGAAAGCCGAGCGACGCGATGATCGTGGCGGGCCACAATCGCTTCGTGGAACTCCGACTCCTCTCATCTGCCCATCGACGCTGATATCCAGATTTAAAATATAATACACGGAAACGTCGCGCGGGTCACGGACTTCAGATGCCTTCCGACGGTCCGGGAGGGTGAGGGGCGGCGAGCCGCCGGGCGGCCTTGATCACGCTCGCCCGTTTCGTATCGTCGTCTCCGTCTGCTTCGGTGAGCATGCGTGCGACCTGAGGCATCGCCACCCAATAGCCTGCCAGCGCGACCAGCAGGAAGTGGAGGGTTCCGGCCGGAACGGTCGCATTGAGGGCGCCGTCGGCCTGCCCTGTGGCGAACGTCTCGGTGATCCGCTGGTAGTGATCTCGGCGGAGGCTCTCCTCGGGAACTTCGTCGGCATAGAACAGCCCCTCCCAGAGCAGGAGGCGGACGAGATGGGGGTGTTCGAGATGGTAGTCGAAGACTTGGCCAGCGAACCGGCTCACGGCGTCCGGCGTCGGGGTGGTCAAGGGAATGGCCTCGGCGAGGGCGGCGAGTTCATCGCGCAGCACTCGCGCGAACAGGCTGGGTTTGCTGTCGAAATAGTTGTAGATGCGCTCCTTGTTGACGCCGGCTGCCTTCGCAATCCTCTCGACCGTTGTCCCGGCTGGTCCATTCGCCGCGAACTCGGTTGTCGCCGCCGCAAGGATCTTCCTCTTGGTGTCCTCGGTGTCCCACGTCATGTCTCGGCTCCTCGCCAATCTCCAACGACATCGTTGTTTTCTGTGGCTGATAATACGATGATTATTACCAACGTTATCGTTGGTGGTTGGATGACCATACCCTGCGGCTTCGCCTGTTCCACGGGCACCTCGGCTCGCCTCCCACCCGTCATTCGATTCTCTTCGTCCTCGACCCGGCTGTGCCGGGATGAAAGGTGGCTGATGTCAGACAGCGCTCGAACCGGTTCATTGTCCTCCGGCGTCTCGCGGGGGATGACGCTGCTCTTCGCCATCGCAGGCGGGGCCGCCGTGGGCAACCTCTACTGGGCTCAGCCCCTGCTGAATACGATTGCGGACTCTTTCGGCATATCGATGAGCCTGGCGTCGCTCGTGGTCACCGTCACGCAGGTGGGCTACGCGATCGGGATCTTCCTCCTGGTACCGCTCGGGGACACGGTCAATCGCAGGAAAGTCATCCCGGCGATGATGCTCCTGACCGTGCTTGCGCTCCTTGCCACCGGTCTCGCCCCCTCATTTCCCGCGCTGCTGGCCGCTGTCGCGCTGCTGGGTGTCACCACCGTCGCCGGTCAGTTCCTCACCCCGCTGGCGGGTGACCTGGCGACCGATGAGCAGCGAGGCCGGGTCCTCGGCACCGTGGCTTCGGGCCTCATGCTCGGGCTGCTGATCGCTCGGGCAGTGAGCGGCATCGTCGCCGAATTCCTCGGTTGGCGAGCGATCTACTTCGCAGCGGCGGTGCTCATCCTCATCCTCGCGGTCACCATGGCACGCACGATTCCTGATCTGGAGCCGCGTGCCCAGGTTCCCTATGGCAAGCTGCTGGCCTCGGTCGTGCGCACCGTCGTCACGGATGGTCGCGTCCGGATGACCATGATGCTCGGCTCTCTCACATTGTGCGTCTTCACGATGTTCTGGACGGGACTGACGTTCCTGCTCGCCGCGGACCCGTACTCGTACTCGACCGGTCTGATCGGGCTCATCAGCCTGGTGGGTGTCGCCGGGGCCGTTGCCGCTCAGCGTGCCGGGCGCCTCTACGACCGCGGTCACTCCTTGCTGGGCATCGGCATCGGGCTGCTGACAGCGCTCCTCGCTTTGGCGCTCACGGGAATCTGGGGAACGTCGATCATCGTCGTCATCGTCGGCATCGCGCTGTTCTCCATCGGTTCGCAGTCCGTGCAGGTGCTGGTGCAGACACGCATGCTCTCGATCGATCCGTCCGCGCGCAGTCGTCTGAATACCGTGTTCATCGTCGCCAACTTCATCGGCGGTGCCATCGGCGGTGCCCTTGCCGGATGGTTCTGGCAGCTCGGAGGGTGGCCGGCGCTGATGATCGCCGCCGGGGCGATCGTGGTGCTGACCCTGCTCGTCTGGCTCGCGCAGTGGATCGGCGCGCGAAGGAACTGAGACGACTGCGGCGCCGACAGCAGCAGACCCCTCGAACTCGCCGAGGGGTCTGCTGCTGTCGGGTCGGACTCTACTCCTCCGGTGCGGCCGGGACGACGGCGGTACCCGCCCATCTGTCCACGGCCCGCGCGGCCGTGTCGACCTGGGAGTCGGCACCGTTCTCGGCCAGGAGCAGCTGGTAGAGCTCCCGGCTGAGGGCACCGTAGAAGCTCGGCACGCCGCTCTGACGCGCGAGCTCGCCGGCGAGGCGGACGTCCTTGTGGGCGAGCCCCATCGTGAATCCGGGACAGAGGTCTCCCCTGAGCATGCGTGGGCCGAAGCTCTTCTCGAGGAACGCATTGCTGCCCCCTCCGGCGGTGAGGATCTCGTGCGCCGTGCGCGGATCGACGCCGTTCTTGTCGGCCAGTGCCAGTGCCTCGAGTGAAAGGAGGCGCTGGGTGTGGGAGAGAAGGTTGTTCGCCAGCTTGATGACCTGTCCGCAGCCGATTCCGCCCGCGCGGAAGATCTTGGGGCTGATCGCCGTGATGGTCTCCTCAACCCGGGAATAGGTCTCGTCCTCGGCGCCGACCATGATGGCGATCGTTCCGGCCCGAGCTGCGGTGACGCCGCCGCTGACCGGGGCGTCGACGAAACCGATGCCTGTTTCGGCCAGGCGTCGGGCGAACTCTCGAGTCGCCGGAGGATAGCCGGTGGTCTGGTCGACGATGATCGCCCCCGCCCGTAGCGTCGAGGCGATGCCCTCGTCTCCGAACAGGACCAGCTCTACGAGGTCACTGTTGGGCAGGCAGAGGAAGACGATGTCGGAAGCGGCGGCCACCTCGGCGCCGGAGTCCGTCGGCCGGGCTCCGCGTTCCGCGAATGCCTCGACGAGCCCGGTGTCCTTGTCGTAGACGGTGATCTCCCGGGATTCGAGAAGCCTTCCGGCCAGTGCCCCTCCCATGTTCCCCAGTCCGATGTAGCCGATTCTCATCGCTGCTCCTCTCCGCCGGCGAAGTCCGCGTACTCCTCATCCGTGACGTTCTCGAGCCACGTGTTCGAGGTGGCGGGGTCATCCCCGAGCTCGATGAGAGCGAGATGCTCCATGAAGCTGTTCGGCGCCGCTCCGTGCCAGTGCTCTTCTCCCGGCGGGGTGTAGACGGTCTGGCCGGCGTGGACCTCGATGACGGACTCTCCGCGCGACTGCATCCGCGCGATTCCCGCTACGACATGGAGATACTGGCCCTTCGCATGCGAGTGCCAGGCTGTCCTGGCGCCTGGGGCGAAGCGGACTCTGCCGGCGATCATGTGCTGATCGACTTCGATGGGTGCGACGAACGTCTCCGACCACACTGGGCCGACGGCTCTTTCCGGTCCGGTCCGGGTGGGTGCTGCGGTGCCGAGAATGCGCACATGGCTCCTTCGTCGAATGTGTTGAATCTTGCAAAATGTGCTATGTATAAAATAGGATACATCCGGAAAGTGATCCGAGCCACATGTTCGTTCGATCCGCCGCTCGCCGTCGAGCGGCTCACCCGAAAGTCCCCCAATGGAGAGGAACTTGCGATGAGATTCGCGCCCAAAGCCCTTGCTGTCACGAGCGCACTCGCTCTGAGCCTGACCGTCACCGCCTGCGCGCCCGTCGGCAGCGGAGACGGCGGCGGAGAGAAGTCCGACGCCACCGCCGCCTACGAAGACGCGCAGAACATGTCCGATGGCGAGCGGATGGACAAGATCGTCGAAGCCGCGGAGAAGGAAGGCAAGGTGAGCGTCTTCCTGCGCTCGGATGTCGTGTTCGAAGACATTGAGAAGGCCTTCGAAGACAAGTACGACATCGATCTCACGATCCACAATCCGGGTCTGCCCACCGCCGTCTACCAGCAGATTGCCGAGAGCTCCGAAGCCGGGCGTCAGCAGGCCGATGTGGTCGAGACCTTCTCTTACGAACTCGAACTCGTCTATCCCGAGGAGAACCTCGTTGCCGAGATGCCGAAGTTCATCACCGAGGCGAGCACTGATCCGAGTCTCGCGGGCAAGTATTCGGTCGGTTCATTCCAGTACCCGTTCATCCCGATGTGGAACACGAAGGAGATCACCGGTGGCGACGTTCCGAAGTCCCTGACCGATTTCGCGGATCCCGTGTGGAAGGGCAAGATCGTCATGGCCAAGGGCGATTTCCTGTGGAGCTGGTACAAGACCTGGTTCGAATACCTGACCGAGGAGAAGGGCATGAGCGTCGACGACTTCGAGAAGCTCATGCTCGGCATCGCCGAGAACGCGAGCGTCACCGACAGCTCCAATCCCGCGGCACAGGGCATAGCCTCCGGTCAGTACAAGGGCGGTCCGAACCTCGCTCTCACCGCCGGACAGAAGCTCGGCGGCAACGCACCCGTGGCCTGGGAGCCCGCCATGGAACCCGTCGTCACCGTTCCCCTCAGCACCTCGCTGATCAAGGACGCGCCACATCCGAATGCGGCCATGGTCTTCGCCGACTGGTATGCCTCCGAGGGAAGCGACATCATCGAGAAGGAACAGTTCGTCCAGCAGAACCCGCAGGAGAAGGATCTCGAGGGCGCCGATATCAAGAGCACCGACCTGACGAAGATGGACATGGACGACATCGATGAATGGCGGCATGCCTTCGAGAACCTCACCAGCGGCAAGAAGGACATCCTCCCGGAGTCGGTCCGTGACAGCTGAGACGCTCACCCCCCGAGGCGGACCCGGCCCGGCGGGGGAGGAGCCGACGCGGACGCGACCGCGACGATTCGGGGTCAAACACCTCGTCTACCTCGTGGTGTTCCTCATCATCGCCTACCTGGTCATCTCTCCGGTCTTCTATCTGCTCGCAGCAACGTTCATCGACGACACGGGCTTCACGCTCGACGCCTTCGTGCGCGCCTTCGGCGATCCCGGGGCTCTCCGACTGGTCGCCAACACCGTGATCTTCTCCGTAGGCTCGGCGATCATCGCCCTCGTCCTGGGAACCGCGCTGGCGTACCTGCAGGCGCGCACTGACATCAGGATGAAGGGACTGCTGTTCGCCGCCTCCCTCATGCCGCTCGTCCTTCCCGCGGTGGTCTACGCCGTGTCCTGGGTGTTCCTCTACGGCGGCGAGGTCGGAATCGTCAGCAGCACCCTCGTCGCGCTGTTTGGCTCTTCCCCGCTCTCGGCCTATCGCCTCCCGGGAATGATCACAGCCAGTGGCCTCCACCTGGTTCCTCTGGTGTTCCTGTTCATGGTGCCCGCATTCCGGGCGATGGATCCCTCCCTCGAGGAGGCGGCCCGGGTCGCGGGAGCGAACTGGTGGACGGTGACGCGCGCGGTGACGCTCAAGCTCATCAGGCCGGCGCTCTCGAGCTCCGCGATCATCGTCCTGGTGCTCGGACTCGAATCCTTCGAGATGCCGCAGATCCTGGGCGAGAGCAAGGGCGTGAGCGTCTTCACCAGCCGGATCTACTTCCTGATGAACGGCTATCCGACCGACATCGGCGCAGCCGGAGCCGTGAGTATCGCGCTCATGGCGATCGCCGTGCTGCTCATGTACGGCACCGGTGCCGGCGGCGGCTCGCGCAAGGAGCACCAAACGGTGACGGGCAAGGCGTTCAAACCCGTCACGGTCTCCCTCGGCAAAGTCCGCCCGATCGTCAACATCGGAGTTTTTCTCTACTTCCTGGTCGCAGTCGTGCTGCCGATCGTAGCCCTGCTCTACGTCTCGCTCATCCCCTTCTACAGCACACCGAGCTGGGACACCCTGTTCTCCCTGAGCATTGACAACTACGTTCAGCTGTCCAAAGTCAGGGGCATCGGCCCGGCCATCCTCAACACCGTCGTCATCGCGCTGGTCTCGGCCACCGCGACGATGATCCTGACCACTTTCGCCGCATGGTTCGTCGTCCGCTCGACGCTCTTCGGGCGCCGGATCCTCGAGTTCCTCACCCTGGTCCCGCTGGTCGTCCCCGGGCTCGTCCTCGGCCTCGGCATGATGGCGGTCTATCTGCGTTCGCCGCTGCCGATCTACGGCACGGTAGTCATCCTCATGATCGCCTACATCACTCGCTTCATGACCTACGGCATGCGCTACGCCTCCTCGGCGATGACGCAGATCGGCAATGAGCTCGAGGAGGCCGCCCTCGTCAACCGCGCGGGCTGGCTGACGAGTTTCCGACGGATCCTCGTTCCCCTCGCGGCACCGGGCATCCTCTCGGGGTGGATCTTCGTCTTCCTCGTGTCCTTCCGCGAGCTGGCGAGCACAGTGCTGCTGGCCGGACCGAACTCCGAGGTGCTCTCGGTCATTCTGTTCCGGCAGTACGGCGAAGGGACGTTCGGCGTCGTCGCCGCCCTGTCGATCGTCATGGTCGCCATTCTCAGCCTCATCGTGGGCCTCGCCTATTGGATCGGGTCGCGCTTCGGCACCCGTATCGAACTCTGACCCGAAAGGTTTCGCACATGTCAATGTTGTCGGTGCAGGGATTGCACAAGTCATACCGGGGGACAGCAGAACCCGGAGAAGCCGAAGGGCGCGGCTCGCACACCTCGGTGTCCGTGCTCAAGGACGTCTCCTTCGACGTCGAACCCGGGGAGCTCTTCACCCTGCTGGGGCCATCGGGCTGCGGAAAGTCGACGACCCTCAGGTCGATCGCGGGGCTCGAAACCCCGGACACGGGAGAGATCACGATCTCGGATCGCACGGTCTTCTCCGGCCGGGACCGTGTCGACCTCGAGGCGAATCGACGTCAGCTCTCGATGGTGTTCCAGTCCTACGCGATCTGGCCGCACCTCAATGTGTTCAAGAACGTCTCGTTCCCGCTCGAGGTGCAGAGGTCGAAGAACAAGCTGTCGAAGAAGCAGATCGCCGAGAAGGTCGAGGCCGCACTCGACGCCGTCGACCTCGGCGGGATGTCGGGTCGTTCGGCGACGAAGATGTCCGGCGGGCAACAGCAGCGGCTCGCCCTCGCCCGCGCGCTCGTCACCGAGCCCGAGCTCATCCTGCTCGACGAACCGCTGTCGAACCTCGACGTCAAGCTCCGGGAGTCCATGCGACTTGAGCTCAAGCGTCTGCAGCAGCACCTCGGGCTGACCTCTGTCTACGTCACCCACGACCAGGGTGAGGCGCTCGCTCTGTCCTCGCGGATCGCGGTGATGAACAAGGGGGAGATCATCCAGGTCGGCACACCTCGGGAGATCTACCAGGACCCGAACAGCCTCTTCGTCGCCCAGTTCGTCGGCACTTCGAACGTCCTCAACGGCACGGTCGAGAGGATCGAGGGGGAAACGGCGATCATCGGCAGCCCGGAGGGACGGGTGGCGAGCAGCAGCTGGCGCGATCTCACCGTCGGGGATCCGGCGATGCTGATGATCCGGCCGGAGGACGTCACCGTCTACACCGTGTCCGAGACGCCGGCCGAAGCCAACGGCTGGAAGGGCACGGTCCTCGCGGGGGCCTACATCGGCGAGGCAGTCGACTACGTTGTCGATGTCGCGGGCACGGAGATGAATTGCCGGGTCGATCCGAGAGAACACGGCAGGACCGGCACCGAGGCCTTCCTCCATGTCGCGCCCAACCACGTCCACGTCCTCCCGGTGAGTGCCTGAGATCGCACCACGCCGGCGGGAGTGAGAGTCCGAAAGGCCCCGGAACCCCGAGGCGGGATCGCGGGCAGCCCGCTGAATGCACAGGACCCCGATCCACACGGATCGGGGTCCTGTGCGCTGTCGGGCGAACTCAGAACTCGATGACCGCCTTGCCACGAGTCTGTTTGTCGAACTCGCGGTACGCCTCCGCACCCTGGTCGAGCGTCCACTTGTCGGTGAAGATCGCGTCCACGTCGACTCCGTGCCTGGCGACGAACCTGGCGCAGTCAGCCATCCCCGTGCTCGAGAAGGTGTACGAGCCGAAGACGGACACCTGCTTGAGGATGAGATCGCGTCCGGCATCGACGGTGTAGTCGCCGCCGAGGCCGACCAGCGCCAGCCGTCCCCACGGCTGCAGGCTCTGTGTCGCCTGCGACCGCGCCACGGGCGATCCAGACACGTCGAGGGCAGCGGTGACGCCGTGGCCGTCCGTGAGATCGCGAATCGCCTCGATCGGGTCGACCTCGGCGCCGTTGATCGCATGGATCGCTCCCAGATCCTGCGCCGCCTTCAGACGATCGGGGGAGATGTCGATGACGATCGGCTCGCATCCGAGCGCCCGGGTGAACTGGACGGCGGAGAGGCCGATCGGGCCCAGCCCGAAGATCGCCACTGTGTCCATTCCCGTGATGCTCGCCTTCCGGATGGCTCCGTAGGCGGTGCCGGTCCCGCAGGCGATGGCAGCTCCGGCGACGAAGGAGACATCGTCGGGCAGGTGCACCAGCGTCGAGGCAGGGGCCGCCATGAGGTTGCTGTGACCGCCGTGGGCGGAGGCTCCGTAGATCTTGGCACCTCGTTCGCACATCTGATTCCACCCTGTCCGGCAGAATTCGCAGACATCGCACCCCTTGTAGTGGAACTGCATCACGCGATCGCCGACGGCGAAGGTGTTCGGGTCCACATTGCTGCCGACCTCGACGATGACACCACAGGGCTCGTGCCCGCCGATGATGGCCGGGATCTCCGCTCCGGCCTTCTGTGATTTCTCATCGAAGCCGAACGATGCCAGTGCAGAGCCGGGCGGATCACGATAGAACTTGAGATCGCTTCCGCACATCCCCGAGGCTTTGATTTCTATGATGACTTCATCGGGACCAGGCGTCGGGTCGGGGAACTCGCGAATGGAGACTTCGCGGTTCCCATCGAATACCAAACCACGCATGGCTCACACTCCTCAGCGAGTTCCGGCCATCATCGTCGCGATGATGAGCACAGGTTCGTCGGTGCGGTTGCTCCAGATATGCTTCACACCGCGGTTCACTATCGTGTCGCCGGGCTTGAGCAGGGTCTCCTGATCCTCGAGGACAGCATAAAGTTCGCCCTTGATGACGGTGACCACATCGATCGTGTCGGTGTGGTGCCACACTCCCTGCGAGTTGTCGCCCTCGGAGTCGTGGGTATCGCCTCCGTGAAAGGCATCGAGGGAGGCTGCATAGCCTTCGGCATCGAATTCGCTGTCGGGAGGAAAGCTCGCAAGACGAATGACGAGTCCGTTGTCAGGCGGATTGATCACCGGCTCGTCGCCCAGTGAAGCAGGTGCCAGAACGTTCTGCGGGAGAGAGTCGAACTGCCACAGCTCCATCACGGTGAAGCCCGGTTGTGCGGTCCTGACCTCGGTGTTCTTGTCGTCGAGAATGGTCGATTTGCCGTTCTCGCCGAGCCCGGTGATGACCGTCCGTGCCTGGGCGTTGAGATGTTCTCCACTCATGACTACTCCTTTGTATGTGTTTGCACTGAGCCACCTTTGGCTTCTCCGATTCAGCGTGTCTGATGCGCGTCGGCGAGTGCTCACCGGCGAGATGTTCCACACTGTACGAAGAATGTGACAAAAAACACAATATATAATGCAAACTGCACCGTCAAGAGCGAAGGTCGATCGATTTCCTCGCTCAGGCCGGCTGACGGAAGATCGTCTTCGACTCGAGATAGGCGTCGAGGCTGCCCGGGCCGAGCTCACGTCCGAGGCCGCTGCTCTTCACCCCGCCGAAGGGTGTTTCGATCGGCAGGGTCGAGCTGTTGACCCCGACGCTGCCGGTTTCGAAACGGCGGGCGATCGCGGTGGCCCTCTCGGCATCGGGGGAGAATACGCCGCCGCTCAACCCGAACTCGGAGTCGTTGGCGATGGCGACCGCCTCGTCGACGGTGTCGTACGGCATGACGACGAGGACCGGTCCGAAGATCTCCTCGCGGGCGATGCGCATATCGTTCGTGACATCGACGAACAGGGTCGGCTCGACGTAGTAGCCCGATTCGAGGCCTGCCGGGCGGCCGCCGCCCGTGACGATCCTCGCGCCTTCCTCCACGCCGAGGCGGATATAGGACTCGACCCGGTCCCGCTGAGCGGCGTTGACGAGGGGACCGTGGAGGTTCGCGGGATCGGTGGGATCCCCCATCGGGATGTCTTTGAGTGCTCCGGCGAGGAAGTCGACGATCTCCTCATAGCGGGCCCGAGGCGCGAAGATGCGGGTGAAGGCGCGGCAGGTCTGTCCCGTATTCGGGGTGCATCCGGAAAACACGAAGGGACGGAACGCCTCGAGGTCGACGTCCTCGAGCAGGATCGCGGCCGATTTGCCGCCGAGCTCGAGGGTGACGCGCTTGAAGTCCTGGGCGGCGGCCGCTCCGATGGCCCGCCCGGCCCTGGGTGAGCCGGTGAAGGCGATCTTGCGGACTCCCGGGTTCGCGACGAGCTCGGCACCGGTCTCCCGTCCGCCGGTGACGATGTTGACGACGCCGGCGGGCAGGTCGGCGGCCTCGAGCACCTCGGCGAAGAGATAGGAATCGAGAGAGGTTTCGGCAGCGGGTTTGAGGACGACGGTGCAGCCGGCCGCCAACGCAGGTCCGATCTTCCAGGCCGCCAGCGGCTGTGGTCCGTTCCACGGTGTGATCGCGGCGACCACCCCGACGGGGTCGAGGCGAACCACGGCGTCGCCGCTCGCCGTCTCGACCAGGCTCTCGGGTTCGAAGCTCTCCGCGAGATCGGCGAAATACCGATACTGGATGGGCACCTGCGAGTGCATCGCGCGGGCGATGCTGATCGGGGTGCCGTTCTGCTGGCTGGTGATCGAGGCGATGCCCTCCGCACGTGCCTCGAACTCGTCGGCGATCCGGCGGAGCACCTCGGCGCGCTCCCGCGGATCACGGTTCGCCCAGGTGGGTCCGGCGGCCTTCGCCGCCACCACGGCGGCGTCGATGTCGATCGCATCGGCGTCCGGGATGGAGCCGAGCTCCTCCTCCGTCGCGGGGTTGACGACCGGGATCCTGGCTGTGGAATGCGGCGGAACCCAGGTTCCGTCGATGAACAGCTGGGACTTGTGATTCGACATGGACTCTCCCTGAGGCAGTGGTGGTTCGGAGGTCGGCGGACCCGGCCGCCGACCTCGGGTTCAGGCGTTCGGCCGCAGCAGCCCGGTGAGGGCGGAGACATCCGCGACGGATTCGAGCGCGAACACCTTCTCCACGATCTCCTCGGCGGCCGAGTCCGAGATGACGTCCTCGACGTTGTGCCGGAACTTCGCGATCAGCTGCTCGTCGGTCATATAGGTCTCCGGCTCCGGGGACGGGCTGCCCTTGGGGTAGTTGCGCTCGCCCTCGAAGGTCTGCCCATTCGCGATGACGCGGACCTTGGACTTCCGCGCGGCGGGGTTCGAGGCGAGCATCGAGGCGTGGTCGGGGTGAGGCTCGAAGTGGGACCGCTCCATCAGTGACATCACGGACGGATCGAGGATCTTCTCGGGGTCCTGCCAGTCCTTTCCGGGCGCGATGTTGTGCGCTGCCAGTGCGAGGCCGTGGGTCATGGAGAACTGCGCGTCGCGGGGGTTGCGGATGTCCTCATTGACCCAGGTGGGCTGTTGGACGAAGCTCTCGCCCCAGGCGGTGATGTCCTCGATCTCCTCGGGGCGCAGGTCATTGGTGTCGACGATCGAGATGAGCTCGTCGAAGATCGCGTGCATCACCCGGCAGTGCGGGTAGGGCTTGAACGACTGGAACGGGGCGAAGGTCCAGGTGGCGCCGAGTCCTTCAGTGATCGGCGCCGGCTCCCAGCGTGAGGTGCCGATGAATCGGGGGAAGCCGTACTCCCGGTCATCGAGCATCTGCCGGTCGCCGGTGTGGCCCAGCTCGGCGAGGTTCGCCGCGGTCACGGTGGCCATGGCGAGTCCGCCGGCCAGCTGGTACTTGATGGTCGTCGCCGGCGCGTGCATCATCCAGGCGCGCTGGGTGTTCGTCGGCACGGTCGACCCCATGATTCCCAGGGCGTCAGCCATGGTGTCCGCGTCGAATCCCTTGACCACGCCGATTCCTGCGGTGCCGCCGAAGGATGTGCTGGAGTAGCCGATGACCTTGGGGATCGTCACGATCCCGTCCTTGATGTCGCGCAGATAGTCCGTCGCCTTGCCGATCCGGAAGGACATCTCATGGGAGACCGCGATCGCCGTGAGCAGCGCCTGTCCGGAGGTCCGACCGGCCTCGGCGGTGGCGAGGATTCCGGGCACGACATACGGGGAGACGTGTCCTGGAGGGAGCACCGCATCCTGGTCGAGGGCGTTGACGAGTTCGGCATTGGCGAACGCCGCAGCGGGGACAGTGGTGGAGGTTCCGGTGCCGAGGATCGAGGCGGGTCCGGTCTCGCCGCCGATCATCTTCGCATAGGCGACTCCGCGGTTCGCGTTCTCGTCGTCGAGCGAGGCGAGTGCGCAGCCGAAGGAGTCGAGCAGAATGCGCTTCGACTCCGAGGCGATCTCGGCAGGCAGCGGATTCTTCGGCGCCTCTGCGGCGAACTGTGCGAGTTCTTCGACAATAGTGGCCATCGGTGGATACTCCTTCGTAACGTGTGCCGGCTTCTCCGTAGCATTCGGGCCAGTGAGGCCCGTGACCTGCAGTGCGTGTTCTGCGATGCTGCCGCTCGGCTGATATGTTAAATATTATATTAGCCGCGGATGCTCCGAAGGTCGAGAGGCGAACCGGAGGCGCTCGGCTCGGCGCCACTCCGTTGCCGCTGTGACGGGCTTGATCGCACGGTGCCACTCGTTCCAGGAGAATGGAGAACCCCAATGTCGGGGATGCCGACGCCCTTGCTCAAACCGGCGCTCTTCTTCGCGGTCGGCACCTATTCGGTGCTGCAGGCGATCGTCATGCCGGTCGTGCCGGAGATCACCCGCCGTTTCGACTCGACTCCGGCCGAGGCCGCTTGGATCGTCTCCGGTTTCCTCATCACGGGTGCGGTGGTTCCGCCGATCGCGGGCAGGGTCGGCGACCTCATCGGCCATCGGCGAACGCTCATGCTCACCCTGTGCCTCTTCGTCTTCGGCGTCGTGCTCGCTGTGCTGGCGCAGTCGATGCTCGTCCTCGTCATCGCCAGGATGATCCAGGGGCTGGGTTCGGCGTTCATCTCGCTCGGCCTGTCAATCGCAAAGACGTCCTATCCGCCCGATAAGGTCGCGGGCGCCGTCGGCATGATCTCGACGACGATGGCCGTCGGCAGCGGGCTGGGGCTGTCGCTGTCCGGCCTCATCACAACGTTCCTCGGCTATCACGCGATCTTCGTCATCCCCCTGATCTTCTCCGTCGTCGCGGTGGGTCTGCTCATTCCCCAGCTGGGGCACGACGCGCCGAGGCGGCCGGGCCTCGGGCGCATCAACTGGCTCGGCGGGGCGTTCTTCATGCTCGGTCTCGCCTTGGTGCTTCTTGCCATCACCAGCGGAAATCTGTGGGGCTGGATGAGTGCGCGGACGGTTCTCAGCATGGCGGGCGGCCTCGTCGTCCTTGCCCTGTGGGTGTTGGTGGAAGGACGAGCCGGCTCGCCGCTCATCGACCTCCGCCTGTTCGCGTCGAGGGACATCCGGCGCGCGGGATATTCGACTCTGCTCCTCGGCGGCCTGGCCTTCGCGACCTACAACCTCATTCCCATGTTCCTCGGCAGTTCGGACGGGGGTCTGGACCTCGGCACCGCGGCCAACGGACTCGTCATGCTGCCGATCTCGGTCGGGACCCTCGTCGTCGGACTGTTCGCAGGACGGCTGAGCGAGCGCTTCGGCGCGCGTGGGCTGTTCCTCCTCGGCGCTGGGGTCAACGTCGTGGTCCTGTCAGCCGCCTTCGTCGTTCACGAGTCGGTGCCGGCGGTGATGGCCCTCGAGCTCGTCCATGGCATGGCGGTCGGGGCCGCGTGGGCCTCCTTGCCGGCGATCATCATGTTGTTCGCTCCGCCGGACGCTTCGGGTGTGGCAGCGGGGATCTACAACACTTTGCGCGCCGTGGGGGGTGCGGTCGGTGCGCAGATCATGTTCGGCATCATGAGTTCCGGGGGCACCGATCCGAGCGCCGACGTGTTCGCACATGCCCTCGCATTCATCGTGGGGCTGACCGTCGCTGCACTGCTGTGCGCCCTGTTCCTGGGCAGCGGAAGAAGGGGCCGGTCGGGCCGGTGAGGATGCCGCACGAACCCACGGTGTCACTACTTTCCCGAACCGAATATATAGTATATGATTAAGTGATCGAGAAGGCATCCCGAGCGGCGTTTCGACGAGGACCGCACCGCTGACGGAGGAGCCGCCGCGAAATCATTCCACGAAGGTGAGGAAGCATGAAGCAAAGGCCATTGGACGGCATCAGGATCCTGGAGATCGGCGGATACATCTCATTGCCGCTCGGCACGTCACTGCTCTGTTCCCTGGGCGCCGAGGTGGTCAAGGTGGAGAAGCCGCAGGTCGGGGAGGACTTCAGGCGGCACCAGAATGATGAGAGCCCGTATTTCCGTCAGTACAACCACGGCAAGCGGAGCCTCTCCATCGATCTCAAGAAGCCAGAGGCCATTGATCTCGTCAAGTCGCTGGTTCCGAAGTTCGACGTCGTGATGGAGAACCTCCGGCCCGGAAAGATCGATGCGCTCGGCCTCGGCGCCGACGTCTGCCGCGAACTCCGGCCCGACATCGTGTTCGGCTCGGTCACCGGCTTCGGGGCAAGCGGGCCACTCGCCGACCGTCCGGCCTACGACACGATCGGCCATGCCTTCGGCGGGCTGTATTCGATCTGGGGTGAAGAGGGCCATCCCCAGCTCGCCGGTGGACTCTCCGCTGACCTCATCACGGGCATCACGGTGGCCACCGGTGTCCTCGCCGCACTCTTCGGCCGGGAGAGGACGGGCCACGGCCAGCGCTTCGAGACGTCGATCATGGAGGCGGTGAGCGTGCTCACCACCGACAGCATCACGCAGGCGTTCGAGCTGGGATTCGATCCGACTCGGACGAGCAGGCATCCGCAGGCGCAGAACTTCTGCGTGCCGACGTCGGACCACAAATTCATCGCCGTTCACCTGTCGTCGTCGCAGAAGTTCTGGCAGTCGCTGTGTCGGGCCATGGACCGCTGGGATCTGGCCGAGGATCCGAGATTCGCCGAATATCGGCCGCGCGAGGCGAACTACTTCGAACTCGCGCCGATCGTCGAGAAGCGCTTCAGCACCCAGGACTATGCGCATTGGGAGCGGGTGCTCAAGGAGAATGATGTGCCCTTCGCCCCGGTGCTGTCGATCAGCGGGTATCTTCAGAACGAGCAGATTCGGCATCTTCAGATCGCCGATGAGCAGGAGGACGGACTTTCGCTCGTGCGGGCCCCATGGCAGTTCGACGGAGAGCGTCCCGAACGCCGCGGGCGAGCCCCGAGGGTCGGCGCAGACACCCGCTCGGTGGCCGGTGAGGCCATCGGTGAGCAGGAGGTGGATGACCTGATCGCCTCCGGTGTCCTCTGGGCCGACGAGGAATGACGGTCGAGGGCCGCGGCGAGCACGTCGCGGCACCAAGAATTGCGGCCGCGACCCACGGGTGACGACCGCGTCCGAGAGAATGGAGAAGTCATGCTGAGATTTGACGGAAGAGTCGCCTTGGTCACCGGTGCCGGACGGGGCCTTGGTCGTGCCTACGCCAAGTACCTCGCGAGTCGCGGAGCGCAGGTCGTGGTCAACGACCTCGGCGGCTCTGCCGTGGGTGTGGGGGCCGATTCGGCGCCCGCGCAGGACGTCGTCAAGGAGATCGAGGCCGAAGGCGGGCATGCCGTGGCGAACTTCGACAATGTCGCCGAGGCACCCGAAGCGATCGTGCGAACGGCGATCGACGAGTTCGGTCGGCTCGACATCGTCGTCAACAATGCGGGCATCAACCGTTCCGAGAACTTCGGCAAGAACTCTCTCGAGATCATCAAGCAGCACATGTCGGTGCACTTCTTCGGCGCCGCCGGGGTGACCGCTGCGGCCTGGGACCACCTCGTCGCCAGCGGTGTAGGACGCGTCATCAACGCCTGCTCCCCGACTCTTGTCGGTTTCGAGAACCAGACCCCCTATGTATCGGCCAAGGGTGCGATCTTCGCCTTCACGCGGACGCTGGCGATGGAAGCGCTCAAGGTCGGCATCAGGGTGAATGCGATCGCGCCGACGGCGGCAACCCGGATGTCCGACGAGATGGACGCGCCGGAGGAGTTTAAGCAGTTCATGCGCGACAACTACCCGCAGTCGCTGGTGGCGCCGGTCGTCGCCTATCTTGCGCATGAGGACTGCGCGATCACGGGTGAGACGATCCTTGCTCAAGGGGGAGAAGTGCAGCGCCTGAGCCTGAGTGAGACGACCGGCATGCTCGACAAGGACCTCACTCCGGAAGCGGTGGCTGAGAACATCGAGACGATCCTCGATCCGGGAACGAGCACGCCCATCGGATTGGTCGGCGCAGAGGGCACCAAAGATGCGCTGAGCATGCCGTAGTGATACTGCGGGAGACGGGGAGGGGCCGATTGCGCGAGCTCTTGCCCGGACTCGTTGGCTAATATAATATATTAAATGAGTTCGGCGATATCGTCGGAGAATCGAAATCGGACCGCAATGCTGCGGTCGACGTGAGGAGAAACCAATGGCAGGGATGTACTTCGAAGAATTCGAGCCGGGTCAGGTCATCGACCACGAAGTGCGCCGGACGGTGACGGAGACCGACAACGTCCTGTTCAGCACACTGACGCTGAACATGGCGCCGTTGCACCTCGACGCCGAATACAGCAAGGATTCCATCCACGGTCAGAGGTTGATGAACAGCCTGTTCATCCACGGACTCGTGTGCGGAATCTCGATGCACGAGACCACTTACGGGACGACTCTCGGCAATCTCGGGTTCAGTGAGACGAACTTTCCGAAACCGGTGTTCCACGGCGACACGATTCGGGTCCGTACCGAGATCATCGCCGCGAGAGAGTCGAAGAGCAGGAACGACTCGGGCATCGTGACCTTCAAGCACCTCGGCATCAACCAGCGAGACGAAGTCGTCTGCGAAACCACTCGAGTCGGGCTGATGATCAAGAAGTCCTCGCTCGAGACCGACGACTGAGACTCACCCGCCCCACGGCCGCGACGACCCAAAGGAGAGACCATGGCTGAAGAAGAAGAGAACACGATCGAGATCGTCCGGACGGCGGTCCGGGAACTCGCTCGCAAGTTCGATCACGAATACTGGCTGAACAAGGACACGAATCACGAATATCCCTGGGAGCTCGTGCGTGCCCTCGGTGAGGGCGGCTGGCTGGGAATCATGTTCCCCGAGGAGTACGGCGGCCTCGGCCTCGGCCTGCAGGAAGCCGCCGTGATGATGCACGAGATCGCCGCGTCGGGCGCCGGCATGGCGGGCGCCTCCGCCATCCACTCCTATGTGTTCCCGCCCGCTCCGCTCGTCAAGTACGGCTCGGAGGAGATGAAGCAGAAGTACCTGCCCAAGCTCGCCACCGGTGAGATGCTCACGGCCTTCGCTCTCACCGAGCCGACAGCCGGCGTCGACACCTCGCGGATCACCACCAAAGCCGAGAAGACCGAAGGCGGCTGGCTGCTCAACGGTCAGAAGGTGTTCATCTCCAACGCCGCCAATGCGCAGCGCATGGTGGTCCTGGCACGCACCTCGCCTCGCGACGAGGAGCACCCTCTGCGCGGGATGACGATGTTCTTCGCCGAGAAGAACGACAGCATGACTCTGCGTGAGATTCCCAAGCTCGGCCGGGCCGCTGTCGATACGAACGAGGTCTTCATCGACGATCTCTTCGTCGCCGACGAGGACGTCATCGGTGAGGTCGGCAAGGGATTCCACTACATCATCGATGGACTCAATCCGGAGCGAGTCTGCGTAGCGATGGAGGGCATCGGAATCGGTCGGGCCGCGCTGGAGATCGGCGTCGACTATGCGAAGAATCGCATCGTCTTCGACCGGCCGATCGGCAAGAACCAGGCGGTCGCCCATCCGCTGGCCGATTCCTGGATTCGGCTCGAAGCCGCCGAGCTCGCCTCGATGAAGGCAGCGAAGCTGTTCGACGAGGACAAGCCGTGCGGTCCGGAGTCGGCCGTGGCCAAGTACCTCGGCGCGGAAGCGGGATTCGAGGCCTGTGACCGGGCCTTCGGCACTCTCGGCGGCTATGCCTATGCCAAGGAGTACCACATCGAACGCCTGTGGCGCGAGGTTCGTCTGCTGCGCAACGCGCCGTTCTCACAGGAGATGGTCCGCAACTTCATCTCCCAGAATGTTCTCGGCATGCCTCGTTCCTACTGAGCCGAGACCAACCGACCGCCGAGGCGGCTCCCGTACGAGTGATCGGGGGCCGCCTCGGTCATATATGTGTGAGGCTCTCCCGAGCGGGAGCCGTCGCCGAGATACGAAGGAGGGTGTCATGAGCGGATCGCTCAGTGGAATCAAGGTGCTCGTCCTCGCGGGCATGGGACCTGTCCCATTCATCTCAATGCTCCTGGCCGACCACGGCGCCGAGGTGGTGCGCGTGACCCGGCCGCGGAATCGATCGGCCAGGGCGCTGACCCAGACCGAGGGACTGACGCCTGAGCGCGATGTCGTCGAGCGCGGGATCGAATCCGTCGAGATCGATCTCAAGGCCCCCGAAGGACGCGAGACAGTCCTGCGTCTGGCCGCCTCGGCGGATGTGTTCGTCGAGGGCTTTCGGCCGGGCGTCGTCGAACGCCTCGGCCTCGGGCCCGGGGAGGTGAGAGCGCGCAACGAACGCATCGTCTACGCTCGGCTGACCGGCTACGGCCAGACCGGACCGCGGGCGAAGCAAGCGGGCCACGACATCAACTACGTCGCCCAGTCGGGGGTGCTCTCGGCACTCGGTCGGGCCGATGCGGCCCCGTTCCCTCCCATCAACCTCCTCGGCGACTATGCGGCCGGCGGTGCCGTCGGTGCCTTCGGCGTGGCTGCGGCGCTTGTGAGCGCACAGCGGACGGGCCAGGGGCAGGTTCTCGACATCGCCATGCTCGACGGTGCCGCCCTCCTGACGGCGAAGCTGCACGGGCTGCGCGCCTCCGGCCTCCACTCCGACGAGAGGGGGACGAATTTCCTCGACGGAGGCGCACCCTTCTACGACACCTACGAATGCGCGGACAGACGATATCTTGCGGTGGGCGCGCTGGAGCCGGACTTCTACCGGGAATTCATCGACCGCCTCGGCGTGGATACGGACGATTGGCCAGCCCAGTCGGACCGTGCGCAGTGGCCGAGGCTGCGAGAGCTCATCGCCTCCGCGGTGGCGGCCCGTCCGCTGTCCGAGTGGAATGAGGTCTACTCAGGCACCGATGCCTGCGTCACTCCTGTCCTCAGCTTCGCCGAGGCGGCGGCCGACGAGCACAATCGAGCGCGCGGAATCTATTCTGAGGTCGCAGGCGCCCTTCACCCGGCGCCGGCGCCGAAGTTCTCCGGGACTCCTGCGCCGACGCCGGCGGCTCCGAATTCCGCACACCTCGATGCGGGCGAGCTTCTTCGCGAATGGGAGCGTGCCTGAGCCGCGGCCTCGCCCGGACGCTTGACCATGCGGGAGCGGAGGCTCTGCCGATGAGGGAACTCCTGCCTCCGGATGCG
>NZ_JAJB01000028.1:0-100872 GCF_000583215.1 Brevibacterium sp. VCM10 | reverse complement strand
GGGACTCGTTCTGTGTTCCTGACCTCACCGCCCCATCAGCAGATATGATGGGCACATGAGTACTCAAGACCCGCGTGGCGATTCGCAGACGCCCGAAGAGCTCTTGGCCGAAACCGATTCAGTCCTCGGCAGCGATACTCCCGCGACGGGCGAGATCGCTGCTGTGGACCAGACTCGGGAGCTGCCCCCGCACGAGCAGCATGAACAGACGCAGCCTCCGTCCGAGCAGGCCGGCGAGCTGCCGTCGACGAAGGCGGGGTCGGGAATGTCGGCGGGCATGTGGATCTCCCTCATCCTCGGCGCCGTCATCGTCGTCCTGCTGCTCATCTTCATTCTGCAGAACAACGTCCCGGCCGAGTTCAAGTACTTCGGCTGGCAGTTCGAACTGCCCCTGGGCGTGGCCATGCTCTTCGCTGCGATCGGGGGCATCCTCATCGCCGGGATCATCGGTTCGGTGCGGATCTTCGTCCTGGGCCGCAAACTGAAGAAGATCAACAAGGCCCTGGGCCGCTGATCGATGGCGCACCACCCCAGCTTCACCGAACTGCGCACAGACCTTCCCGTCACCCTCGTCCTCGCCGATACCTCGGCAGAGGCGGCGTGGGCGCGCGATGACGATTCCGTGCTCACCGAGCAGGAACGCAACTATGCGAAGGAATTCGACGCCGAGGCGGCCGCCACCTGGTCTGCCGGCCGTGTCGTCCTCCGCCACGTCCTCGGAGCGCATCTGGATCAGGATCCCGCTGCGATCGAGATCCGCCTCGATTCAGCGGGCAAACCGCGCCACGACGAGTGCGAGTTCTCGGTGTCCCGGTCTCGTCGCCTCGTCCTCGTCGCCGTCTCCGACGATCCGGTCGGACTCGACATCGAACCGATCCCCGAGCGCGGGGTCGCCCTTGAGGCGATGCAGCTGCTTCACGAAAGAGAACGGGCTGAGCTCGACGAGCTTCCCGACGACGACTTCGCTGCCGGCTTCGTCCGCGTGTGGGCGCGGACCGAAGCCTTCCTCAAAGCACTGAGCACCGGCCTGGCTCGCGACCCCGGTCTCGACTACATCGGTGCCGGGCCGCACCCGAACTCACCGCACCCTGATGTCGACATCCACGATCTCGCCGACGGCATTCCGGACGGTCATATCGCGGCCATCGCCTTCAACCGCTGACCGCCCCGCCGCACGCTTCGCCCCGCTCAGGAGGTCTGCGCCTCGTCGTCGCTGAACGACGGGCCGTTCTCGCCGGTCGTGAAGACCACGGCGATGCCCAATGAGCCCACACCGACAAGTCCGAAGAGTATCCAGGCACCGGCCGGATTGCTCGCCGCCGCGAGGATGAGGCCGACGACGACAGCGACGATGACAAGGGCGTCGAAGACCATCGGGAACCTCAGATAGCGCTTCTCTCCCTTGGTCACGGCATAGGAGATCTGGGTGGCGGCGCTGAGGAACAGCAGCACCAGAGCGGTGATGACCAGCCAGCGTGGGGCGAGGAAGAAGTCCTCGAGCCCACCGAGGAAGATGAAGCCGGCCACGGCCAGCAGCAGCTTGATGATGCCGTCGACAGCAAACCCGGAATTCCTCATGACTGAATCCTACTCAACTGGGTCTTCACCTCTCCCAAGGCCTCCCGCAGCACAGACGCCTCGACATTCGAATGTGCGATGACCAGACCGTGCCTGACTTCATCGCCGCCGGTCCAGCCGCGGGCCAGAGAGGCGACAAGGATGCCGCGCTCGGCCAGCCCGCGCAGCAGTGTCGCGGCCTGTTCCTGAGACGTTTCGATGACGAGCGTGCGACCGTCGTGGACCAGCCCGGGAATCGGCCCGATCTCGGACACGACCTCCTCGGCGGCCCGGAGTCGTCGCCGACCACGGGAGATGCGACGGCGCAGCCCACCGGAGCCGAGGTAGGAGGCGATGGCCATCTGCAGAATCGGTGAGAACGCCGGTCCGAGGGCCGCGCGCATGCTCATGAGCCGCTCCGCGATCGGTCCGCGAGCGATCACGTACCCGGTCGATACGGCCGAGGTCAGCAGAGCGGAGAAGGTGCCGATGTGGACGACCTGTGCGCTGCTGCCGGTCGATGAGGCGAGATCGAAGAGGGTCGGCAGCACGGTGCGGGTGAACCGTGCCTCACTGTCGTAGTCGTCCTCGATCAGCAGCGCATCACCCCGCGCCGCCCAATCGAGCAGACGCGCACGCTGGTCGACCGGCATCGGCGTTCCGTGCGGGAACTGGTGATTCGGTGTCACGACGGCCGCACCCACATCGGCCGGTGCCGGCGAGGAACCGACCATGTCCAGGGGCACGAGATGATGGTCGGTCATCGCCTGACGCAGACCGGGGAATCCGGGGTTCTCCACGGCGATGGACCCGGAGACGCCGACGCTCAGCAGCAGACGCAGACCGTCGCGAGACCCGCTGGTGAGGATGATCTCGTCCGGATCGACGGCCATCCCACGCGTCAGCCGCAGGTGGTCAGCGATCGCCCACCGGGCCCGGGGCTGGCCCAAGGGATCGATCGGCCCCGGATCGACGTCGAGCGACTGCCTCCACGCCCGGCGAAATGCCGGCTCACGCAGAGGATCGTCACCGCCGAATCCCGGACGCAGGTCGACATAGTTGCGCAGCCGCCGCCTCGGCGAGTCCGGGATGCTTCTGCGCTGAGGCACAGGTGTCGAAGCGGCCGGCAGCTCGGGATTGATCCGCGTCGCCGAACGCTCGGCGGCGATGAGGAACCCTTCCACGGCGAGCTGCGCATACGCTGTCTCCACACTGCCGCGGGAGATCCCCAAGTGTGTGGCCAGACGACGGCTCGAGGGCACCGCGTCCCCCGGGTGCAGAGTCCCGTCCGAGATGAGACGACGCAGCTCCTGAGTGAGCTGATCCGGCAGCGGAGTCGGCAGTCGCCTGTCGACGTTCACCGGCAGGGCGATGCCCTCGGCCCGGGTGCCGTGCCGCGATTTCGTGACCATCCGTCGATCATAGAACGATCATGGTCATCTGGCCTAAAATACTGGCATGTTTCTGGCTCTCTGATTGAGCCACTCATCGGTTTAGGCTGGTCTGGAACGGCCGTTCACTCCGAAGAAACACGATCCCTCCGACGCTGGGCAGCAGACCGAGATCGCTCGGTTCTGTTCGCCCTCGGCGACCCGGATCGACTCCGCGACAGTGAATGGACTTGCACCACAATGACCGAAACACAGACCCTGCTCAACACCGGACTGGCTGAGATGCTCAAGGGCGGCGTCATCATGGACGTCGTCAACGCAGAGCAGGCACGCATCGCCGAGGCCGCGGGTGCCTCCGCCGTGATGGCCCTCGAACGCGTCCCCGCCGACATCCGCGCACAGGGCGGCGTTGCGCGGATGAGCGACCCCGACCTCATCGACTCGATCATCGGTGCCGTATCCATCCCGGTGATGGCCAAGGCCCGCATCGGACACTTCGTCGAGGCCCAGATTCTCGAGACCCTCGGTGTCGACTACATCGACGAATCCGAGGTCCTCTCCCCTGCCGACTATGTCAACCACATCGACAAGTCCGTCTTCAAGGTGCCGTTCGTCTGTGGTGCGACCAACCTCGGTGAGGCGCTGCGCCGCATCCAGGAGGGCGCCTCGATGATCCGCTCGAAGGGCGAAGCGGGCACCGGCGACGTCTCGGAGGCGATGCGCCACCTGCGCACCATCAACTCCGAGATCCGTGCTCTGGGGGCGAAGAGCGACGACGAGCTCTACGTCGCGGCCAAGGAGATCGCCGCCCCGTACCATCTGGTCAAGCAGGTCGCCGGCCTCGGCCGTCTGCCCGTCGTGACCTTCGTCGCCGGCGGCATCGCCACCCCGGCAGATGCTGCGATGATGATGCAGCTCGGTGCCGACGGCGTCTTCGTCGGCTCCGGCATCTTCAAGTCCGGCAACCCGGAGGCTCGCGCGAAGGCCATCGTCGAGGCGACCACGCACTTCGACGACTCTGACGCAGTGGCCAGGGCCTCGCGCGGCCTCGGCGATGCGATGGTCGGCATCAACGTCGCCGATGTCCCCGCACCGCACCGCCTGGCCGAGCGCGGCTGGTGAGAGTCGGCGTCCTCGCCCTCCAGGGAGCCTTCCGTGAGCATCTGCTCATGCTCGGCTCGCTGGGGGTCGACACCCTCAGGGTCACCAAGTCCGAACACCTCGCCGGCCTCGATGCACTCATCCTTCCCGGCGGAGAGTCCACAGCCATGGTGCGCATCGCCGCCGGCACGGATCTCTTCGCGAGACTGCGCGAACGGATGTCAGGCGGTCTGCCGGTCTTCGGCACGTGCGCTGGGCTCATTCTCCTGGCCGACCGGCTCAGCGACGATTCGCTGGGCGGGTACGACCGCCTCGGCGGCCTGGACGTCACCGTGGCCCGCAACGCCTACGGTCGACAACGCGAGTCCTTCACCGCTCCGCTGACTGTCCATGGCCTGGACGAACCGGTCGAGGGCACATTCATCCGGGCCCCGCAGATCCTCGAGCTCGGACCCGACACCGAGGTGCTCGCCCGTTATGACGATGTGCCCGTCCTCGTTCGGCAAGGGTCGGTGTGGGGAGCCAGCTTCCATCCGGAACTGGGAACGGACCTGCGGATCCATGCAGAATTCCTCCACCACCTCGGTGCTGCTGTGTAAAGATTGACTCATGACTGAGCAGGCACTGCAGACACTCAAAGACGGATACACCTTCGATGGGCCGACCCTCGACCTGGGGGTCGCCCTCGACGGTGAGGACCCCTCGAAGGAGACTCCGATCTCCATCCCGTTGTCCATGCTCAACCGGCACGGACTGGTCGCCGGGGCCACGGGAACCGGAAAGACCGTGACTCTTCAGGTGCTCGCCGAACAGCTGTCCCGGGCGGGGGTGCCGGTCTTCGCCTCCGATATCAAGGGCGACCTGTCGGGCATCGGCGCTGCCGGTGTCGAATCCGACAAGCTGCGCAAGCGCCTCGATGCCGCCGGTCAGGACTGGCAGCCCAAGGGCAATCCGACCGAGTTCTACACTCTCGGGGATTCGGGACTGGGCACGCCCTTGCGGGCGACGGTGACCTCGTTCGGTCCGATCCTGCTGGCCAAGGTGCTCGAACTCAACGACACTCAGGAATCTGTACTCTCTCTGGTCTTCCACTATGCCGATCAGGCAGGATTGGCGCTGCTGGACCTCTCGGATCTCAAAGCTGTCCTCACCTTCCTCACCTCCGACGAGGGCAAGGCAGACCTCGAGGGCATCGGCGGAGCGTCGAAGGCCACTGTCGGAGTCATCCTGCGCAAGATCTCCGAACTCGCCGCTCAGGGCGGCGACGTGTTCTTCGGAGAACCGGAATTCGACACCGCCGATCTGCTGCGCACCGACGACAACGGTGCCGGAATCGTCTCCGTGCTCGAGCTGCAGAAGCTCAGTCAGTCGCCGGCGCTGTTCTCCACGTTCCTCATGTGGCTGCTGGCCGACCTGTTCCAGGATCTGCCGGAGGTCGGCGACCCGGACAAACCCTCCCTCGTGTTCTTCTTCGACGAGGCGCATCTGCTCTTCGCCGACGCGTCGAAGGCCTTCCTCCAGTCGGTGACGCAGACGGTGCGGCTCATCCGGTCGAAGGGTGTCGGCATCTTCTTCGTCACGCAGACGCCGAAGGATGTTCCCGAGGATGTGCTCGCACAATTGGGTTCACGCATTCAGCACCAGCTGCGGGCGCACACACCCAACGACGCCAAGGCCCTCAAGGCAACTGTGCAGACCTTCCCGAAGTCCGGCTACGACCTCGAAGAGCTGCTCACATCACTGGGCATCGGCGAAGCCGTGGTCACCGTCATGGACCCCGATGGCGCTCCGACTCCGGTGGCGCCGACGCGGATGCGGGCTCCGGAGTCGAAGATGGGGCCGATGAGCGAAGACGAGATCAAAGCGGCTGTGGCGGCGTCGCCTCAGCACGAGAAGTACGGCACCGCGATCGACAACGAATCGGCTCGCGAAATCCTCGCCGAACGCCTCGAAGGAGGGGCCGAAGCCCACGCCGAGGAGCAGAAGTCAGCACCGAACGACACGATCGACTTCCCGGAGGAGGCCGGTGCCGGCGGTAAGAAGACGGCGAAGAAGGACGATGAGAATCTGTTCACTCAGGTCGTGAAGTCATCGGCGTTCAAACAGTTCGCAAGGACCGCGGCACGAGAGATCGCACGTGGAATCTTCGGCACCTCACGCCGTCGGCGCTGAGACCAGCAGTGTCTTCTCGCCGGTGCTCACCCGCAGTTCCAGGCAGTCGCCGATGAAGTCTCCGTCGAGTTGAGCCGGGACCGGTGGTTCGACCGCGACTGTCGTCACGGTCGTACTGCGATAGTCCATGAGCCGGTGAGCGTCCGGTCTGCCCCGCAGGCATGCTGCGGCGATTTCTGCCCAGGCTCGACATCGCTCGATGGGTGAGCGCGGGAACGGGCCGACGGTGAGCATGGAGAAGGTCTGAGCACCGATCCGCGCCTCGGGGAACACGGCGATGGGTCCTGCGGGCCGGGCCACTTTCGAGACCATCACCGACCACACCGGCCCCGAGGCGGTTGCCTCCCCTGCGCCGGCGGTGTCCCTCATACCGGCGGCGTCCCTCATGCTTGCGGCGTCCCTGATGCTTGCGGTGTCCCTGATGCTTGCGGTGTCCCTCATGCTTGCGCTGTCTGCCGTGCTCGCGGTGAAGTCCGCGGCGAAGAGGGCTCGCGCGGCTCCCCAGGCGTAGCCGAGCAGTCCGGGAGCGGACCGGTGGTGGGCCACGGCCCGGGCATCTCCCCCGATTCCGGCGAGGCTGATGAAGTCGGTGCGATGCCGTCTGCCATCGGCCGTCTGGAAATCTGCAGTATTGATCGGGATGCCACACAGGTTCATCTGACCGTCGCGGGAGATCGATGGCAGCGTGCGCACGCACAGATCGATTGCATGTCTGGAGGATCGGAGGCCGATATGGCGGCTGAGCACGTTCGCGGTCCCAGTCGGGATGAGGAATGTGGGAGTCCCTGCCTCGGCGAGGACGGGGGCTGTCGCACGGATGGTGCCGTCACCACCGAGGATGATGACAGTGTCGGCTCCCCACGCGATGAGCTGTGCGGCCTGCCATCGACCGGAGCGTTCGACGCTGGTGGTCATGCTTCGGTAGTGCGCGCCGGCGTTGCGCAGTTCCGGCACCAGTTCGGCATACGCCCGCAGGGTCGCCGGGTGTTTGGGGTTGAGGATGATTCCGACGGAGATGTTCTGCGGCGTCGATCCCGGCCTGTCAGTCTCGGCCACCCGGCCGGCCAACGGTGTGCGTGTCGTGTTGAGTTCGTCCATCGTCGGTCGTGATTGCGTTCTCAGACGAAGGCCGGGTGGGTTGTGCTCACCGATTCGACGGCCTCCAGGTCGACTCTCTCCCCTGGGAATGTGTCGACAAGGACTCGCGGACCGGTCTTGCGAGGTGATCGCTTCCACGTGGCGCGCGCACGCGTGCCGGTCAGAACTGTGTTCTTGAACATTCCGTTGCCGCCGGGCACAACGAGTTTTTCGTGGACCGGGTCGAGCGTGGCGCTGCGATCCTTGTAGCCGAGGATGATCTCGTCGAATCCCGGCAGCAACATGGTCTCCTGCGCCGCAGCCTCCCATTCGGCCAGCCGGCCCTCCAGATCCGGTGCGTGCACGTAGTCGGTGCCGTCGATATCGGAGCTCACAATCTCACCGGCATCGACTCCGGCCTGAATGGCCTTTCTCATCCTCGTCTTCGGCAGTCCCGTCCAGCGTGCCGCGTCGTCGACCGTGACCGGTCCGTGGCTGGTCACGAAGCGTCTCATCCATTCGTGGTCGGCCGCGTCGGCGTCCAACTTCGCAGGTGTGGGCACCCAATCGGCTATGAGCACGTATTTCATGTCGTCCTTGCCCTCGATCATGGGGGCTTGGACGATGATGTTCTGCAGCGCCAGGGAGGTGATGAGGTACCGGGCGTGGCCGTATTCGTCTCCGGCGCCGATGGGAGCGAATGCGTCGAGCAGCTCGTCGCGCGTCAGCGGTCCCCGTTCCCGGATGGCTGCTGTGGCGAGTTCGGCTGCAGTGTCGAGCATGGCGTCGGTGATGCCGAAGTGCTCACGCCGCTTGGCCGTGGATTTCATGGTCCGCGCCCCGGTGAGGCCGAGGATCCACCCGATGTCCTTGGCCGTGGTCAGGTGGATGGTGCCGCGTTGAGTCCACGAACGCACGATCTCTCCGGAATCGATGGCGGTTCGGACGGCGGCCACGCCCGCGGTGAGGTCGGGCCCCAGCCGTAGTGCGACGGAGACCAGCGCTCCGCCGAGGGCTTGCGCTTGGACGCAGCCGAGATGTTCCACGACGGCTCCGGCAGGTGAGAGGCCGGTTCCTGGGGATGAGGGCGGAGGACCGACGAGTCCCTGTGAGATCAGACGGGCTGCCGAGATCTGATGTGCGTCCATGATCCAACGGTAGTGCACGCCGGTGACACGACAGTTGTGAAAAGACGACAGACCGGGGACGCAGGACGGTGATCGTGCAGTTGAATCGTTCAGCCCATGATGTCTATGAGGCCGGGCACCCGCACGCGCGGCAGGCAGCCCGAGGTGGCGAACTCTCCCCAGATCCGGCGCAGCTCGGGACCGGCGACATCGGTGGTCTTTCCGTAGTCGAGGAAGGAGTCGTGCCAGATCTCGCCGGGGAAGATCAGCGGGAGGTCTCCGGAGTGGGCGGCGTCGAAGAAGCTGCCGTCTCCGCGGGAGACGATGAGCAGGCGGGCGCCCTGACCGCCGGACATCCGGTGACGGTCGTAGAATTCGCGTCCGGCCCGGGTGTAGACCGCCGAGGTGATGCCGGAGATGAGGGATTCGAGCATCGGGGAGGTCAGTGTGCGGTCGTGGAGGCGACGCAGAGCGGGAACGAAGCCGGCGAAGAAGGCCATCTCGCGTTCCGTGCGGGTCATGAGGACGTCGAATTTCGGGGCGACTGCAGCCCAGGCTTCGGCTGCGTTCGAGCGTGATGGCAAAGGGTACTGACCGTAGCGGACGCCGAAGCACATTCCGGCGTGCAGGCCTCCGACGAGGGCGGCTTTGTGCACTTCCTCCTGCGCTTGGAGAATGTCATCGACGCCGGCTGCCGGGTCGATCTTCTGGGCGACTTTCCCCATCGCCCAGTTCATTGCGTCCGTGCCGCCGGCCAGTCCCAAGGGGGCTGAGGCCATGAGCACCCGTCGGAAGAGTCCTGCGGTGCCGTCGGCGATCATGAGGTGCGCGCAGGCGTCTGCTCCGGCGCTCTGACCGGCGACCGTGACATTGTCCGGGTTGCCTCCGAACGCGGAGATGTTCCTCTGCACCCAGCGCAGTGCGGAGATCTGATCGAGCACTCCGAGGTTGAGGTGTTCGTCTCGCCCGGTTCCGAGGTATCCGAGGACCCCGAGGCGGTAGGTCACGGAGACGACGATGATGTTCTGCTCGGCGGCCAGGGCGTGCGGATTGTAGATCTCCGCGTCTCCGGCACCGGCGACGTAGGCTCCGCCGTGGATCCAGACGAGGACGGGCAGCCCCGCCTCGGTGGTGGTGCCCTTCGGCATGGTCACGCTCACGCGCAGACAGTCTTCGCTGATGGGAAGCCCACCGAGCTGGTCGAAGGTCATTCCGGCGTTCGGGTCGCGGCGCAGCTGCGGGCTCGCCGGGCCGGGCTGACCGCCGTCGATGACGTCCACCGGAGGTTCATCGACGGGAGGGAGGAAACGGCCTGCGCGGGCATAGCGGATGCCCCGTGCGCGGATCACATCGTCGAAGACGTGGGCACGCACACGTCCGCACGGGGCGGCGATGTCCCGTGTCTCCTCCATTCGGTCGGCTTACTTGCTGGGCTCGACCGGCGGCTCGGCCGACCAGGGGAAGACGATCCACTGATCGGTGCGCTTCCACACGAAGTCCGGGTCGATGATCGACGCGGACTTCGCGTAGATGACGGCCGACTGGGCTTCCGCGCCGTGTTTGCGCAGCAGCTCGAGGACGAGGGCCAGGGTGCGTCCGGAGTCAGCGACGTCGTCGACGACGAGCAGCTTCTTGCCCTTGATCGCTTCGATGTCGAGCATCGGGGCGAGCAGGATCGGATCCGGCAGGGTCTCGTGGACGTCGGTGTAGAACTCGACATTGATGGCGTCGGAGAGCTTGAGCCCGAGGGCGTAGGCCAGTGCTCCGGCGGGCAGCAGTCCACCACGGGCCACGGCGATGACGATCTCGGGGTCGTAGTCGGAATCCGCGATGGTCTGTGCCATCTCCCGCGCCGATCGGCCGAACATGTCCCAGCTGAGAATCTCTTTTTCGTCGAGATCGGTCGAATCGGCGTGGTAGGCCATGGATGCTCCTCGTGTCTGCCCGTGTGTGGTTCGAACTTCAAGGATACGCCGTCGCCGGTTCAGCGCAGAAATACCTCGAGTCCGGCCATCTCCTGCGCCTGCGATCCGGTATGGGTCGGCGGGTTCGGGTTGACCCAGTATTCGCCGGTGTGGGCATTGCGTTCGAGCAGGCGGTAGTCGATGAGTTCACGCCGCAGCAGGGCGAAGTCCGGGTGGAAATCACTGAGGATGGCGCCCAGCTGTTTCTCGCTGTAGACCCGATCCGGCTCAAGGGCGGCGAGCACCTCGATGAGGATAAGCACGAGGGCGCGGCGTTTCGTCGGAATGGCGACGAGGCGCCCGTCGGGCATGAATGTTCTCAGTGTCTTCGCCCGAAACCGTGCGATCTCCGGGTCGATGGTGGCTCCGCGACCGGTAGTGGACCCGGGCACTGCACTGCGGTTGGCGTTCTGTTTCGCGGCGATCAGCGCGGTGCGGGCCGTGGTGAAGTTCTCACCGGTTTCGGTCATCCTTGTGCGAACGAGATTCTTGAAATCCTTGTCCTTGGTCATGGTGTCGCTTCCTTTGGCGACCAAGTCTCCCCCAGCACGAAACCTGGTCAGGAAATCACCGTGCCGGTTTCGTCCGAGGATTCTCTCCCCTTCGCCATGCGGTCGGTGTGCTGGGAACACGACCTCGGCTGGGCGTTGGATGCGCCGGATTCCAGTATAGGCACAGCCATCGTCGATTCTCGAAGTAGTCGGGTCAAGTCTCGAGGGCTTCGAGGTACATCCACCGGCCGGCTCTGCGGACGAAGGAGGAGTGCTCTTCGAGGACATGATCGCCGAGGTGGTCCCGGAATCGCGCGCGGAAGTGCACAGTGCCGGTGGCATCGTCGACTCCCCCGCCCGCGGTGGACACGATTTCGAGGCCGAGCCATGTGGTGGCGTCATCGACGCCGACATCGCCGGGTCGGGTCTTGGCGTGCCACGTGCGGAAGAGGTGGTCTTCGTTGCCGCGGACGAAGGCGGTGTAGCGGGAGCGCATGAGCGCCTCAGCGGTGGTGGGCCAGGTTTCACCGTCGAGGGCCGGGCGGCAGCAATCGTCGTAGTCGGTACCCGGAGGCATTCCGGAGCAGGGGCAGATCATCTGTCGATGATATCGGGCGTGGACAGCGGGGGCAGGCGTGCGAAGATGGGGACATGACTTCACTGTTCCTGTCCGGAGACCCGAAGGCCGATGCGCTGTTGGCCGAAGACCGCTTCGCCCTGCTCGTCGGAATGCTGCTTGATCAGCAGGTGACCATGGAGAGTGCCTTCGCGGGTCCGGCCAAGCTCGCTGACCGACTGGGCAAGCTCGACATCGACGAGATCGCAGCGATGAATCCGGATGATTTCCTCGACATCTTCGCGCGGACTCCCGCGGTGCACCGATTCCCGAAGTCGATGGCCGGACGCGTGCAGAAGCTCGCGGCAGCCATCATCGACGACTACGACGGGAATCCCGAGGCGATCTGGACTGAGGGTGACCCCAGCGGTGCTGAGGTCCTCAAACGCCTGAAGAAGCTTCCCGGCTACGGTGAACAGAAGGCCAAGATCTTCCTGGCCCTGCTCGGCAAGCAGTTCGAACTTCGGGCCGAGGGCTGGCAGAAGGCCGCTGGTGACTACGGAGACGCAGATGCCCGCCGTTCGATCGCCGATGTCCGCGATGACGTCACTCTGCAAGAGGTGCGTGCCTTCAAGAAGCAGCAGAAGGCTGCGGCCAAGGCGGCAAAGGCTGCAAACAAATAGCGTTGGTCGCCCAGAGTCGCGTACTTCCGCGCACTCGGACGTGAGTTATCCACAGATTCGACTTCGCCTGTTCTAAAAAGCGTGCCTGTCGAATAATGTAGGGAATCCGGGTGTCGACCGACCGGGTCGCGCCGCAGTTGCAGACCACAGAGGCGTGGAATGAGAACTGGATCGTCCCGACCGTATCGTCGACCTGCCCAAGTATTCGTTGCCGTATTCTGCGCGCTGAGTTTGGTCTCGGTCGTCGGCTGCTCCGATAATTCCCCGGTAGCCGCACCGACGTCGACTCTGCCCGCTCAGCAGCCGGACGGAGGAGCGACTGATGACCCCACCGAGGTGGCCATCCCCGATTACGAAACCGACCTTGACCTCGACCAAGAGGAGAAGAAGGCCGTAGAGGGCGCGTTGGTGGCGTTCGTCGGGTACTTTCAGACAGTAAATAAGGCGTATTCAGGGGATTTCGCCGCCGCAGATGACTTTCCAGAATACGCCGATGGCGAAGCGCTGAAATCCGTCAACGGAGATGTTGAGGTCATCGAAGATGGATCGTATAGATTCACCGGCGACGTCACCCCCAGCAATATCGAAATAGAGGAAGTTGAGTCCGAGGCGGGATCTGTTTCACCCACTGCTGTCACAGTCCACTTCTGTTTCGACCTTTCGAAGTGGTCATTGCTGCCAAAGAACGAATCGCAAACACCCAAAAGCGATGAGCTGGTAACAATGGAACACAACATTTACAAAGAATCTGGCAACTGGAAAGTCACGGAACAAACCCTTCGAGAACGCAAATGTTGAAGGCGAATGCTCTTTTGGGTGTGTTCCTCGCAGTTATCCTGACCCAAGTTTTACTTCTGCCGCCACCTGCGTGGGCTTCTCCTACCTGCGATATGCGAAATATCAATAGCTGCTCGGCTGACACCCCAGGCGGCGGGGGCGGCTCTGGCGGTGGCGGTGGCTCCGGAGGTGGCGGCTCTGGCGGAGGCGGCAATGGCGGCGGCTCCGGAGGCGGTGGTAGCGGCGGCGGAGGTGGCGGCGGTGGACTGCCTGACTGTCCGACGGAAGAGGTCGGCTATCTGTGCGTGAGCGAACCCGGCCCCGGCGGTGGAGGCGGTGGCGGAGGTGCTCCGGCTCGGCCCGATCCCCCGACTCACATCCCGGAATCGCAGTTTCAGAACTTCGACATTCCGGCACCTACAATCTATGCCTGGCCCAAGGATTGGGCCGTCGTCGGCAAACCGGCTGCCTTCTGGACGGACACCGATGTCAGCTATATCGACATGACCCTGCTGACCTATGCCGTCAAAGTCAAAGTCACCCCAGAGCGTTTCAACTGGGACTTCGGAGACGGATCGGGAACGACAACCACCTCGAAGGGTGCGAAGCCGCTGCCTGGCGGCGCCCCACAGATCGGACACGAATATCAAGAGTCAGGCACGGTGTCGGCGTCGATGACTGCAACATTCAGCGGAGAATTCTCCGTCGACGGTGGCCCCTGGCTTCCAATCGACGGATTCGCTCACGTCGCCAGCAACGACATCGGCATCGAGGTCTACCGTTATCACCGCTACCTCGTCGACGAAGACTGCTATTCCAATCCCCGCGGGCCAGACTGCGCCCGATCTGCTCGATGATGCGGTAGTCATCGGCCGGAATTGATCAGAACATCGCATTCGTGAGGGCAGTAGGACCTTGACCACAGTAACCTGAAACAATGGCCTCATGGTGTGCCGAATCAACGAGCTCCTGATCGATTCTCATTGGCCGATCGTCATCATCGGTGCGGGCCAAGCCGGACTGTCCGCAGCACATTACCTCTGGCGCGACGGCCTCGCTCCGGGCAAGGATTTCATCATCCTCGATGCCGGAGACGGACCTGGTGGAGCCTGGCGCGAACGGTGGGACTCCCTGACCTTGGGCACCACCAACCACATCTCCGACCTGCCTGGATTCCCTCTCGAACGTCCCGACCCGAACGTCCCCGCCTCGGAGATCGTCTCCGACTACTACTCCCGCTTCGAACGCGAGCTCGAACTCTGTGTCATCCGCCCGGCTGAAGTGGAGACCGTGCGGTCCGAAGAACCCGGACAGGGACGGTTCACTATAGTTGCCACCATCGACGGCGGACAGGTGACGCTCTCCACCGACTTTCTCATCAACGCGACCGGCACCTGGACCCAGCCTTACGTCCCCTTCGTCCCCGGCATCGCGGAGTTCGAGGGGCACCAGCTGCATACCGTGAACTTCCGAGACGTCGAAGACTTTCGGGGACTGCGCACACTCGTCGTCGGCGGCGGAATCTCCGCCACCCAGTTTCTCCTCGAACTCGCCGAGGTGACCGACACTCTCTGGGCCACACGCCGTCCCCCGAACTTCACGTCCAGAGAATTCGACGGCCAGTGGGGCCTCGAAGTCGAACGAGCCGTCCGGGAACGAACACTGTCCGGTATGGCCCCCGCCAGCGTCGTCCGAACCACCGGGCTGCCGATCCGCAGCGAATTCCGAGACGGAATCGACACGGGAATTCTGGTCTCTCGCGGCATGTTCGACCGCATCCTTCCGCACGGCGTCCACTTCCCCGGAATCGGCGACTCCGAACTGCCGACCTCGGCGGAGGGTCTCGGTCCTTCAGCCAGCGACCATCTGGCAGTGCCCGAGTCATGGGCTCCATTCGACGAACCACGAGACGAAGAGATCGACGTGATCTTCTGGAATACAGGGTTCCGGGCGGCGCTCAAACACCTTGCACCGCTGCGTCTTCGCACACCGGATGGCGGGATCTCCATGGACACCGAAGTCGCGGTCAAAGACGATCCGCGGCTGTTCCTCGTCGGCTACGGATCGGCCAGTTCTACGGTCGGAGCCACCAGAGCGGGAAGGATTGCGGCCCGGGAACTGCTCAAACGCATGTCCGACGGTCGGCAGCCTCAGCGCAGGTCTGGGGCTTTGAGCACCTGATCGTCGAGGCGAACCGTCGGCAGCATCTGTCTGAACTGGTCCTGTGCCTCGGTGTCATCGGCTTGCGCGAGCATGTCGACGCTGACTTTGAATAGTCGGCCGTCAACGGACACTCCGGCAACGGCACCGAAGATCACGGAATCCTCTTTGTCGACTGCTCGCATATCGTCGGGAGCCAGCGTGCCGTGGAAGACCCAGTACTCTCCCCCGCTGAGCGAACCGGTGGACTCGCTGCCCATGGATGACCCCGAAGTGCTGAACATCCGCTCTCGTGCCTTGTCCACCAATGCTTGTGGTGTCGACTCGTCATCGTCGAGACAGTTGACCGTGATGATCGCTCCGGAATCGGTTTCATAGAGTCGATATCCGTCGTATCCGGACCCGTCGGCCCAGTCAGCGCTCAAGGCCAAGCTGACTTCGACGGGACACTGTCCACCCAGTTCGACAGTGGTCTCACTCATGCCATCGGGAATCGTCGGACCGGTTGCTGTCGGCGAAGGTGACTGCCCGTCACCGATCCCCACGTTTGCCGGCTTGGATCCCGCATCGTCCGAGCTGCTGACCCGGAACGCCGAACATCCGCTGAGAACCAGCCCCAGGGCCAGAGTCACCGCTACGAGTGGTCTGTTCATCATCGTCTGCCTTCACTCGATCCGTGGGTCATCCATATCTTACCCAATCGCCGACCCGTCCCCGCTCTCTAGCGCAACTGCGAGCTGCCGCCTAGCCTGGAATCATGACTGAGATCCCGCTTTTCGATGATTCTGATATCAACCGTGTGCTCTGCGTGGTGGCCCACCCCGACGATATGGAATACGGCGGTTCCGCGGCAGTGGCGAAATGGACCGATGAGGGCAAGGAGGTCGCTTATCTCCTGCTCACCCGCGGGGAGGCGGGGATCCGGAACATGCCCCCTGAGGAGGTGGCACCGCTGCGCGCGGAGGAGCAGCGTCGGGCGTGCAATATCGTCGGTGTCGACGATCTGGAGATCCTCGACTTCCAGGATGGTCTGCTGGAACCCACGCACGAATTGCGAAAGGCGATTGCACGGAAGATCCGTGAGTTCCGACCGAACGCGGTTGTCGTGACAACCTTCGACCTCAAGGTTCAGTGGGGACTCAATCATGTCGACCATCGCCATGCCGGCGTCGCCACCGTCGATGCGATCCGCGATGCCGACAATCCCTGGGTCTTCACCGACCTCAGGGACGAGGGACTCGAAGCGTGGAAGGCGGATCGCCTGCTCATCAACGGAGGACAGCCCACACACGCCGTGGCGCTCACGGCCGAGCACGTCAATCGTGGTGTGCGGTCCCTCGAGGCGCACAAGGTCTACTTGAACGCGCTCGGCGACCATCCGGCACCGAAGGACATGATTCCCGGAATCACCACGAGCGGTGGAGAACTCGCCGGCGTCGACTATGCCCTGCCGATCACCGTCATCGACATGTGAGCTCGTCAGCATGTGCCGGCTATTGGCATGTGCCGCCTGTCGGCAAACAAGGCAACGACTCGTATCGGCACACGTCGCTGACAGAAAGCGAACCGGGCGGGACTCACGTGAGTCCCGCCCGGTTCACTATTCGCAGGGCGATGCTCCGACCTGCGAGGAGGAGATCAGGCTCCCAGAACCGCGATTGCCGAATCGTAGTCGGGTTCGGTCGTGATCTCGTCGACGAGCTGCGTGTACGTTACGGTGCCCTTCTCATCGAGGACGACGACGGACCGTGCGAGCAGACCGGCGAGCGGGCCATCGACCATGGTCACGCCGAAGTCCTTGCCGAACGAGCTGCGGAATCCCGATGCCGTGACGACGTTCTCAATGCCTTCGGCACCGCAGAAGCGAGCCTGAGCGAATGGAAGGTCGTTGGACACGCACAGAACGGTGGTGTTCTCCAGACCCGCGGCGAGTTCGTTGAATTTGCGCACCGAGGCGGCGCACACGCCAGTATCGAGGCTGGGGAAGATGTTGAGCACGACGCGCTTGCCCGAGTGATCCTGGGAGTTCACATCGCCGAGGTCGCTGCCGACGAGGCTGAAGGCCGGAGACTGCTCGCCCTTGGCTGGCAGGTCGCCGACGGTCTTGACCGGAGATCCCTGAAATGCTGTGTTGGCCATGCTTGACTCTCTCCTTCTTCAGAGCTGACTGCTGTCACTCTCACTCTACGTGAGTTGCCGCCGAGGCGAACCCGATCAACATGGACCGGACATTCGACCGACTTTCTGATCGTTGAGTCCCACCCGCTGCAGCCGGTCGCTCAACGGCGACGGCGGCGTGAGAAGAACACGAGAGCCGTACCGAGTGCGATGATCGCGGCGGCGATGCCGATGCTTGCGGCAAGCTCGAGACCGGTCCGTGGCAGGTCAGCGCCACCGCCTGCGCCGGCTGCCGAGTCGTCAGCTTCGCCGCCTTCAGCATTGCCGTCCGATGCACTGTTCGTCGAGCCGTCGTTCTCGGATGTTGCTTCTCCGGCATTGTCCTCCCCGTCAGCGCTTCCGGAGTTCCCGGAACCCGCTCCGTCGGAGGACCCACCGGCGTCGGACTCGGCTCCAGCGGACGCATTCGAGCCTGCCTCGGCAGTGGCTTCGCCGGAGCTGTCGGAATCCTCGCTGTCGCCGGAATCGTCATCGTCTCCGCCCGGTGCACGGCTGCTGGTGACGACTTGCCAGTTCTCGTCGAAGAAATCGGCGGGGTCGACGATCTGCTTCTCTTCCGCCCAGTCGATGAGGGCCTGGCGCACCTCGACCTGTTCGTTGTAGACCTCTTTGAGTCCGTCGACCGGGTAGCCGCCTCCCCCGGACTGTCGGTAGTTGTTGATCGCGAGGATGAACCGGTCGGTGTCTCCGATTTCGCTGCCGTCGGCCTGTTTGAGGTTCTCGATCCTCTCCCCGGTCGGTTTGGAGACATTGATGTCGTAGTCGATTCCGGCCAGAGCATCGTAGTTGTAGTCCGGGATCGGAGATTCCGAGACTTCGTCGATCGCGTTCGTACCGTCGATCGGGTCGAATTCGGCGCCCTCCTCGGTCTGTTTGAAATAGCGTGCCGAGTATTCGAGGTAATCGCGCAGTTGGGCACCGTTGATCTCGACTCCGGCAAGAGTGTTGTCGTAGACGTAGAGTCCGGCCACGTCTCGGATCGTGATGTCACCAGCCGGGAACTCTGCGGTGCGGCTGAAGGGAGATGCCTGTGAGATCACGGGAAGATCGTCATAGTCCGTTCCTTTCAGTCCTTCTTCCACCGTCTCGGTCTGGACGTGAGAGATGAAGTCGAGGATCGCCGTGTCCTCATAGTATGAGGTCTTCGCCGACAGTGTTTCGGTCACTGACCCGATCTTCGTGTTCACGTAATCGATCGTGGTCCGGTGCTGCTCTTCGACGAGGTCTTTGATCTCCTGATCCTCAGCGACTTCGCCTTGGGTGGCGAGAGCGTCTGCGTGCGGCTCGGTCTCGCCCCAGTCGACGTGGTGGGTGTCGAGGTTGATCGGCAGCCCCACCTCTGAGACCGAACGGGCCCAGTAGTTCGGTTGGGTGATGAGCACCTGGCTGCCGTCATCGCGGGTCACGACTTGGCTGGGTTCGTTCTGGTGGGTATGGCCGGCGACGAGGACATCGATTCCGGGAACTTTCGCCACCGAAGTGCTGACGTTCTCCTGCAGTTGGTCCGGATCCCAGTTCTGTCCGTTCGGATCTTTGCCGGAGTGGGAGAGCACGACGACGACGTCGGCGCCCTTCTGTTTCATCTCGGGGACATACTTCTGGGCTGTCTCGACGGGATCGTCGAAGTGCACTTTTCCGGACAAGTTGTTCTTGTCCCAAATTCGGCTGCCGGGAGTGGTCACGCCGAGGACGCCGACGGTGATCGTCTCACCATCGACCTGTTTGTCGACCAGCGCGTACGGGTCCAGATGGGTTTGGCCGTCTGCGTCGTCGATGACATTGGCGCCGAGAAGCGGAAAGTCGACTTGGTCGCTGTAGGTAGACAGCAGGTCGAGGCCATAGTTGAATTCGTGATTGCCGACGACCTGTGCGTCGTATCCCAGATGGTTGTAGGTCTTGGCCAGCGGGTGTGTTTGGCCGCTGGTCGTGATCGGCTCCTGTTTGGCGTAGTAGTAGGCCAACGGACTGCCTTGGATGGTGTCGCCGTTGTCGAGGAGGAGCACGGAGTCGGCACCTTTGTCCTCGCGTACTCCCTTGATCAGCGTTGAGGCTCGGGACATGCCCAGCTCCTCCCCTGCCGGGTAGGGCTTGTTCGCGAAATAGTCCCAGTTGAGGACGTGGCCGTGAACATCGGTCGTGGCCAACAGAGTCAGCTCCCCGGTCTCCGCCACCTGCGAGTCGGTGGGGGCATGGGCGCCGTCGAGGCCGGTCGCGGAGGCGGCCGCGGGTCCAGTGATGATCAGAGCGAGGGCGAGCGAGGACGAGGTCAGGGTGCGCAGGCGCATATGTCTCCAGAGAACTGGTCAATGAGGATGACAGTGATTCAACTCTCTTACCCTAGTGGGCGCTGACCGTTTTCTGAATGGATCGTGAGAAAAATTTGAACAAACTCTATTGCTCTCACGCCACAGAAGAATCGGTGCCGTCGGCCTGATCCTTCGCAGACGCAGATTTCGCCTCGACGACGATGAGGATGACGACAACGGCCGCGCCGAGAACGGCGAGCAGAATCGGGCCGAGCACCGGGTCGACGGGAGCCAGCAGACCGCCCGCCCCGTGTTCTTTGCCGTCGGCGCCCACCTCGGCAGATGACTGCCAGGGCCAGAGTGCGCGCAGGGACCCGAACATCAGTCCGGCCATGACGATGAGTGTCCACCACCGGTGATTGCGCAGGAAGTACTTGAGGAGATTGACGAAGACCGCAAGGCCGACGACTGCGCCGAGCAGGAAGATTCCGAGGTACCCGAAATCGCGTGTGTCCACGGCGCGCAGTGTGGTCGAGTACATGCCGACTGCCAGCAGGAAGAATGATCCGGACACTCCTGGAACCACGAGTGCACAGATGGCAATCGAGGCGACGAAGAAGACGGCGATGAGCGGTGGGTTCTGCACATCGGCCCCGCCGGCCAGACTCGTCATCAAGAACGCGAGAGCGGCAGCGACGATGAAGGCCAGAACGCCGAGGAGCACTGGTTGCCGCGAAGAGCGTGCCGGCAACATGCGCAGCGGCACCGCAATGCTGGCGGCGACGAGACCGAAGAACAGTCCTCGGGAGAGTTCGGGATTGCCGGTGACGAAGGATTCCAGGACACCGGCGATGGTGAATACGGCCACTGCCATCCCCACCAGAACCGGGATGACGAGGAACCAGTCGGTGCGCCGCAGCTCCGCCAGTGCTCCCGCGACACGGTTCGGTCCTGTCACCAAGATCTTCGCCGCCGAAACGACGTGCGCTGCGGAGTCGATCAGCTGGTCGTAGACTCCGGTGACCAAGGCGATAGTTCCGCCGGAGACCCCGGGGACGAGTTCGGCACTGCCGATGAGGAATCCGCGGATCAGGTCGAGCGGCAGGAGTGCTTTGGATCGTTTCGGCGCAGTGTCGGTTCCAGTCACTGGGGTGTTCGTCATACCTCCCAGCTTATTTGATCAACCTGTGGCTGGGAGCCTGCGGCTCAGTCGCCGATCTCACCGTCGATGTCCTCGCGCAAGATGTCCGCATGCCCGGCGTGCCGCGCGTACTCTTCGAGCCCTCGTCGTTCGTTCGGGGAATTGCTCGGATCGGTCAACGGCAGGGTCATGCCGAGGCTCTCTGATCATGCAGACGGCCTGATGTTGGAACCAGGCGTGTGAAGCTCAGTCTAGTTTTCGCCGGCCGATATCGAAGAGATTTCCTTCGGGATCTTTCAAGGTCGTCCATTCGATCCCGTATTCGTCGAAGGACGCGAGCTTGTGCGCGCCCAAGGCGACCGCGCGGTCGACGTCTGCCGGATAGTGCGGATCGTCGAGGTCGATGTGCAGAGGGTTCTTCCCCTCCGCGCGTTCGTCGACTTTGAGGAAGAGCATTCCCGGGGCCGGTGACTCGCTGTTGTGGACTCCCCCGATGCTCGCAACGAACTCGTTGGCGCCGGGGTCGATGTCGGTGCCGAGGAGGTCCGCCCAGAAGATCGATTGCGCCTCCACATCGAGGCAGTCGAAGGTGATGCTCAAAGATGCCAGCGATGCCATTAGCGCAGTCCTTTCACAGTCGGATCGGTGTTGACCCGACTCTAGAGCACCGCACCGACACGGCACCTCGACGGCGTCATCGTCGGTTATCCGCCGTCATCGTCACGTCAACCGCGGGGCTGGCGCGCCAACTGCCGCGACTGAGCGACGAGGCGGCCGGCCGAGTCCCACAGTTCGCAGTCCTCTTCGAACATGCCGCCGGCAATGTTCCGAGTGGACAGTCGTGCGCTGATCCAGCCGGGAGCGGGCAGGGCGCGGACGTGCGCGGTCAGTTCCATCGTCGGTGCCCAGTTGAAGCGACCGAGGTCGAACATCACCGGTGGGAACGAGTCGAGGAAGGTCAGCAGGGACAGAGGGTCCGGGTCACTCCCGTCGATGAACCGAATCCAGCCTTGGAGCACTCCGCGACCGCTGGGTTTGCCGACCGCGAATCCGGCGGTGGCCGGGTCGAGTCGCATATCGAACCGTTCGATCAGCGGTGCCGCTTTCTTGAAGTCCTCGCTGGCTTCGGCAACACCGACGCATTCTTCCGGTGGTGGCAGGTGCGGCGGGGTGGCTGTCGTGCCGACATCGTCGGGAAGCTCGCCGAGGTTGCCCATCGTGGCCATCGCAGAGATCGTCGGTGCCCCGTTCTGGACGAGTTCGATTCCGTAGCTCGCCGTCGATCGGCCTTCGCGCAGAGTGCGCGTGGTGATGTCGACTGACCCCTCTCTGCTGGGCCCGAGATAGAAGGTCGAGATGACGAGAGGGTCCGGAGTACTCGGGTTGACGGCACGCAGGGCTTGTCCGGCGACTCCGAGGAGGTAACCTCCATTGACGGCGCCGGCGACTTTCCAGCCGGCGTCGAGCTCGGCGGTGAAGCTGTGGTCACCGTGACGGGTGACTGCGGTGGCTCGGGAGAATTCGCTGGCGGTCGTTTGACTCATATCACATACAGTACCAAGAGCTGAACGAACGTCCAGCCAGATTCAATGCCGTCCGAGCTGCCGTTCGTTGCCGTGCCGGTAGTTTCCCGTCGCCCGTGCCAATAGCTGCTGATCGCTCTCGTCATCTCGGCCGAGCTTGGGGATGAGTGCGGCAGCCTTCTTCCCGCCGAGTTCCATGACGGTTCGGCCACCTCGGCGAATGAGGAGGACCCCGGACTTGGTGACGTGGTATTCGAATGGATCACCTTCGAGGCTCATGTCTGGACTCCTTGATCGCGCGCTCAGGCTCTCGCACCTCTTCATTGAACCGCGGCGAGAGCACACCGACTAGTCTATGCGCATGAGTGTGAAGCTGACCCGGGTCGATCCACATGGCCGCGACGATGATCATCTTATTGATTTCTACACCACGGAAGAGTTCCCTTTCCACGCCAAGTTGTCCGTCTGGTCGACCGAAGAAGTGCGCGAACGGATCGCGGACGGCTACTTCATCAGTGAGGAGACCGAAACGTTCTGGCTCGTCCACAGCGAGCTGGGTCGGATCGGCATCGTCCGCCTCGAGGATCTTCGTGACGAGACTCCGCTGTTCGACCTCCGATTGGCTTCGCGATTTCGAGGTCGGGGCCTCGGCGTTGAGGCGTTGACCGCCATTACCGCTCATGTCTTCTCCACCACCCGCGCGATTCGGTTTGAAGGTCAGACACGCGAAGACAATCACTCCATGAGGTCGGTTTTCGACCGGGCAGGCTGGACGAAAGAAGCTCACTACCGCCGCTCGTGGCCAGTCAATGGTGGCGATCCTCTGGATTCGGTCGGCTATGCGATCCTGCGCGAGGAATGGGAGACAGGCGTCAGGGATGAATTGCGCTGGCATGATCGCCGTCATTTCCGTGATCAGACTCGATCTGGGATCACGTATTCGTCGAATACTCTGCCTTCGCGCAGTGAGCTGCTCAAGCTCTATGACTCGGTCGGATGGTCTGCCTATACAAGCGAACCGGAACGGCTGATCCGCAGTGTGCTCAGCTCCGCGCACGTCGTCTGTGCTCGTCAGGCGGGGACGCTCGTGGGAATGGCGCGCGTGGTCACTGACTTCGGAACGCTTGTCTACCTTCAAGACGTCCTCGTCGATCCAGGAATGCAGCGGCGCGGCATTGGGGCTGAACTCGTCGTTCGCGTCCTCGCACCTTTCGCCGATGTCCGACAGACCGTTCTGCTCACCGATGCCGATTCAGGACTGACTGTGTTCTACACGTCGCTCGGCTTCAGCGAGGCCGCCCCGTCGGCAGGGGCGACGGTCCGTGCTTTCGTCCGATGACGTGAAAGTGCCCCTGACCTTCCGGCCAGGGGCACCTTCTCTCAGTCAGTCAGCGAGTGACTGTCAGAGTGTGTTTCAGTTGTTCTTCTTGCGACGCATGGTCAGAACAACAGCGGCTCCACCGACGAGGAGCAGTCCGGCTCCGGCAGCAAGGCCGGTCAGCTCGGCACCGGTGCGAGGCAGATCAGAACCGCCATCACCGTTTCCATCATCGTTGCCGTTGTCGTCACCATCGTCGCCGCCGCCGTTGCCGTCTTCGTCGGCAACGACCTGGAAGGAACCGGTGAGGGCTTCTTCGTCTTCAGTGTCGTTGGCGCCGGTGACCTGGACGTCGTACTTACCGAGGTAGGCCTCGGGGTTCGAAGCGCTGGTGCCGTAGATCGAGAATCCGACGACGCCGTCAGCGTTGGCGGTCTCTTCGAGAGTGATGCCCTCGACGTTTTCAGGACCGCCGACAACTTCGAGGGTCACCTTCTCGCCCTCGTCGAAGCCTTCAGCGGTGATCTGAACGCCCTTGTCTTCCTTCACGAAGTCCGAAGCAGCGATCTCCTTCGGCTCGACGGTCAGCTTGCGCTCGGCCGGGGCTTCTTCAGCCTCGACGGTCACGACGAACTGAGCCGCTTCGGAGCTCTGACCGTTGACGTTGACGACTGCGGTGTAGTTGTAGTCGCCAGCCTCAGCAGGAGCCTCGGTGGAGAAGTTTCCGTCAGCATCGGTCTTGACCGTGACACTGCCCTCAGCCGGTGCGGCCTGAGCCTGAGCGGAACCGGCGTTGGCGCCGGCGGGCTTCCAGGTCAGCGTCACTTCGGCGTTCGGAGCAGCCTTGCCGCTGATCTTTCCGCCTTCGACGACCGTCTGGTCTCCGACCTTCGGGGCTTCAGGCTTCTCGTCACCGTCTGCGTCGGAATCGGCTTCGTCATCCTTGCCGTCTGCAGCGGCGGAAGAGTCGGCGTCGTCACCGTCGGCGGCAGCGGAGGCGTCTGCGTCCTTGCCGTCGGCACCGGCGTCTGCGTCCTTGCCGTCGGCACTTGCGGAAGCGTCTGCATCCGTGCTGTCAGCGTCAGCTTCGGCATTCGAATCGGCGCCGTCGGCATCAGCACCGCCGTCGGAGTCGTCTGATGCCTTGACCGTCACTGTGAAGGAAGCGGCCTCCGAGGACTGACCGTCAACGGTCGCCACGGCCTTCGCTTCGTAGTCGCCTTCTGCTTCGGGACCCTCGAGAGTGAAGTTTCCGCTGTCATCGGCCTTCGCGGTGGCTTCGCCTTCCGCGGCTCCGGTCCAGGTGACCTTCACGTCAGCACCGGCCGCAGCCTTGCCCGTGATCGCGCCCTTGGGCTCGATGGTCTGGTCCTCGACAGTCGGAGCTGCAGGAGCCTCAGGCTGATCGCCCGGGTCTTCGAGCGTGAACGACTCACCGGATTTGGTGAGTGAGTTTTCAAGGTCGGCGACCCAGGTCCACGCGCCAGTCTCGGGTCCACCCGAGATGACACCGACAGCGGTATCGCCCTGGTAAACGGCGCCGCCGGAGTCACCGTGGTCCGAGAAGCGCTTCCCGCCGGAGGTGACCTCGAAGCCGTGAACGGCACGTCCACCAATGTTGGCGTATTCAAACGCTTCTGGATCGTCGAGGACGGTACCCGTAGTTACGCCTGTGGTCCGCCCGGACTTCTGGATGGACTGCCCGGGAACGGCCGCACCGACTTTTGTGACCTTAGTAGTGCTGGCCGAAAGGTCGTTTTCTGCTTTCGCAGTAGTCCAATCGGTCACTTCAGCTTTGGTCTTGAACTTGTCATCGACCTTGACTACTGCGAAGTCGATCGCCTTGTCTTCGTCAGCCACCGTGCCGGTGCCGTCACCGTTGTCGATGATCTCCGACCCGTACTGGTTGAAGCCCCAGGAGCCGATCGACCCTACACCAGCCTTTACAAAGCCTTCGCCGCCTACTGCTTCCGCCGAAGAGGGAAGTTCCATGTCCAGGATCTCATTCTGAGTTCCGCCGGCAGTGTCGACTGCACAGTGACCGGCAGTAAGAATTACCTGATTGCCTTGATCGTCCCAGCCAGCAAACCCTGTGGAGCAAACAGCGGCGCCTTTCGGATGCGACACTAGGTATCCTGCACCACCGACCAGGTCGGTCTTGGCCTGAGGCTCACCGGCAACGTATTTGGGATCGACGACAATCTCGACGTTATCGTACTTGGAAGCAAAGGACTTGACTTTGTCCGTCTTCTTCGCCACTCCGACCACGAGGTCGTCGCCGTCAACGCCGAAACGTCCGACTTCCGAGACCAGCTTTCCACTATTGTCGGAGAGGTTCTTGTAAACGGCAGTCTGGACAGCATTCTCGCTGGAGACTTTCACCTCTGGCTGATCAGCCGCCGCTGGCCCTGCGACGAACGCGCCGCCGAGCCCCAATGCCGCAGCCGCCGCCATGGCCAGCGAACTCTGCACGAGTTTCTTCTGCATAAGTTGTTGTCTCTCTGTTCTGAGGGATCAATGTCACAAGTTGTTGACCTAAGTCACGATAAGGTTACGGGCCACCCTCAGGTACTACCAAAAAAGTACGTTCAAAGCTGTGAACTTAATGTACGAAACTTCAGGAGATGTACACGGCCCCTGGCTGTTACCTCCACTGAGATTCCCCCATGAATCAACGATGCCCCCGGTCAGAAGACCGGGGGCATCGTCAGTGAGTGTTCAGCAGACCGTCAGACGATCAGCATCACTGTACTCAGTTGTTGTTCTTGCGACGCATCGTCAGAACGACTGCGGTTCCGCCCACGAGGAGCAGTCCGGCTCCGGCAGCGAGGCCGGTCAGCTCGGCACCGGTGCGAGGCAGATCAGAACCGCCGTCATCGTCGTTTCCGTCGCCGGCATCGCCGTCGTCGTTGTTGCCGTCATCGTCGCCGCCGGATCCGCCACCGGATCCGTCTTCGTCAGCGACAACCTCGAACGAACCGGTCAGGGCCGGCTCATCCTCGGTGTCATTAGCGCCGGTGACCTCGACGTCGTACTTGCCGAGGTAGGCCTCGGGGTTCGACGCACTGGTGCCGTAGATGGAGAATGCGGCGGCACCATTTTCGTTGGCGGTCTCATCGAGGGTGATGCCTTCGACGCCTTCGGGTCCGTTGGCGACCTCAAGGGTCACCTTCTCGCCCTCGTCGAAGCCCTGGACCGTGATCGTCACGCCCTCGTCTTCCTTCACGAAGTCGGAAGCGGCGATCTGCTTGGGATCGATGCTGATCTCACGCTCGACAGGAGCGGGAGTCTCGGACTCGTCCTTCTCAACGGTCACATCGAATTCGGTCGTCTTGGATTCCTGTCCATCGACGATCGCGGTTGCGGTGAAGGCGTAGTCGCCTTCTGCCTTGGGGCCTTCGACGGAGAAGTTTCCGTCCTTGTCGGCCGTGACAGTCTCGGACCCGTCTTCAGCTGCCTGAGCTTCGGTCTTCTGACCGTCGGTCGTCGATTTGGCTTCCCACGTCACCTCAACCTTCGCACCGGCCTCGGCCTTGCCCTTGACCTCGCCATTGGGCTCGATGGTCTGGTCTTCGGCCTTCGGAGCGGCAGGAGCCTCAGGGGTCTCCTCGCCGGGCTTCTCGAGGTGGAAGTCGGTACCGGACTGCTCGAGTGAGTGATCGAGGTCGGCCACCCAGCTGAACGAAGTATTGTCATCGTAATCGCCGCCACCGGAGATGACGCCGACTGCAGTGTTGCCCTGGTAGACACCGCCGCCGGAGTCGCCCGGCTGCGAGAAGGGCTTGTCGATCGGAGCGGTGACACCGAAACCGTGGACCCAGCGGCCGCCGACGTTCGCGTACTGGAACTGGTCGTTGTACTCGTCGAAGGTCGTGCCGGTAGTCACTCCGGTGGTGCGGCCCGACTTCTTGATCGCGCCGCTCTTCTCGGCTCCCACCTCGGTGATTTCAGTGGTCGACTTGGCCAGGTCGTCCGAATCAGCAGTCGTCCAGTCGGTGATGCCGTTCTTGACGTTGTACTTCGACTCGTCGACATTGATCACGGCGAAGTCGATGTCGGACTCGCTGGGCTCGGGCCACTGGTCCTCATCGGCGCCTTCGAGCAGGTCGCCTCCGAAGTTGTGGAAGCCCCACTTGCCGATCACGCCGGCGCCGGAGGCCTGGAAGCCTTCTCCGCCGTTCGCCTGAGCGATCGAGGGCTTCTCGGTCTGGTCAACCGTCGTGTCACCGTCGAACTCATTGGTCTGCTCGTTGATGATCTTCGAGCAGTGTCCGGCGGTGAGGACGACGGGCTTGCCGTCTCCGTCCCAACCGGAGAAGCCGGTCGAGCAGGCTCCGCCGCCGTCGCCGGCCTTGACGAGGTAACCGGCACCGCCGACGAGATCGTTGCTCGCGTAGGGCTTCAGTTCCTTGATGCCCTCGGTGACCTTGATGTTCTTGTACTTCTTTTCGAGCTTCTTGATCTCGTCGGTCTTCTCGGCAACGCCGATGCTGAGCTCGCCGCCGTCGGTGCCGTAGGCGTTGACACCTTCAATGCCGGACAGCGCCTTCTGGACGTGAGCTTCATTCTGAAGGTCCAGCTTCTGCGGAGCGTTGTCAGCCATCGCCGGCGAAGCGACGAGCGCGCCGCTCAGGCCCAGCGCAGCAGCGGCGCTGATTGCCAGCGAACTCTGCACGAGTTTCTTCTGCATAAGGTTGATTCCCTTGATCGTTGTCGATGCTTCGATTGCCCGACCCCGTCAACAGGCGTCGCCGCAGCCCGGCGGCTCGTGTTTTCGGTGTCAGCTTTCCAACCGTGTGAAAGATTACGGTTTGGTCACGACGTCGTGCAAGAACAATGAGTGTTGCGAGTGAACACAACTTACAGAAGTCACCGACGTCCCCGACTTCAGCGTTCTGACAGGTGATGCCGAACCCAGGCCGTTATGATCGGGGCATGCCGAAACACACACTGCTTCGACCGCTGTCGACGACGCACATGGGCGGCCGCCTCGTGCTCGGAGTGGGCGCACTCGCTCTCACGTTCTCCCTTGCCGCCTGCGATACCGGAGTCGACCCGCGCAATCCCGACACTCCCTCGCCGAGCGAATCCGCCGCGTCCGAATCACCGAGCGACGATGCCGAGTCCCTCGATCCGGTAGGCAAGTGGACCTCCCCCGAGGCTGGTGACCCCTTCCTCGAATTCGCCGAAGACGGCTCGCTCGAAGGATCGGACGGCTGCAATGCGATCGTCACCAGCTGGAAGGTCGAAGGCGATGAGATCACCATCGATTCCTTCATGACCACTCAGAAGGCGTGCGCCGGTGTCGACACCTGGCTGAGTAAGGCCTCGGCTGCGACCATCGAAGGCGACGTCATGAAGATCATGGACAGCAACGGCAAAGTCATCGGCGGACTGGAGAAGGACGACAAATGACACAGGAACTCATCGGCCGCTGGGTGGCCGAGACGAACGACCGGGCCTTCCTGGAGTTCTCCGAAGACGGCTCACTGCGCGGCAGCGACGGCGCCAACAACCTCGTGACCACTTGGTCGGCCGAACCAGAGGGCCTGATGATCAAATCGTCGCTGATGACGCTCAAGGCCGCTCCCGGAATGCTCACCTGGGTACCCAAAGCCAAGCGAGTCGAACCCGACGGCGACCGTCTGCAGCTCTTCGATGCAGCGGACAACCACCTCGGCGACCTTCATCGTCAGCCGCCGGGACCCACGCATCAGCTCGGCGGTCGCTAGATGGCCGGGGGTCTGATCGCACTTCTCGACGACGTCGCCGCGCTCGTCAGGCTCTCGGCGGCCAGCCTCGACGATGTCGCCGCGGGGGCATCACGCGCCGGTGCGAAGGCCGCGGGCGTCGTCGTCGATGATGCGGCGGTGACCCCGAAGTTCGTCGAGGGGGTGGACCCGAAACGCGAGCTTCCGATCATCCAGCGCATCGCTGTGGGATCGCTGTTCAACAAGCTCGTCATCATCCTCCCGATCATTCTGCTGCTCAGCCAGTTCCTGCCGTGGCTCCTCACCCCGCTGCTCATGGTCGGCGGCACCTACCTCTGTTTTGAGGGTGCAGAGAAGATCTTCGAGAAACTCGGCTGGATCGCCCACGATGAGAAAGAGACCCCGGCCGCCGAACAGTCGACCGACGGCGCCGCAGCAGAGAAGAAGGTCGTGCGGTCGGCCATCACCACCGACTTCGTCCTCAGCTGCGAGATCATGGTCATCGCTCTCAACGAGGTGGCCGGTGAGTCGTTGACCAGCCGTGCCGTCATCCTCGCCATCGTCGGAGTCGCGATCACCCTCGGCGTCTATGGAGTCGTCGCACTCATCGTGAAGATGGATGACATCGGGCTGCATATGGCGAAGAAGGACTCCTCCGGGCAGCAGAAGTTCGGACGGTTCCTCGTCCGTGCCATGCCGAAGCTGCTCGCACTGCTCTCCGTCGTCGGCACCTTCGCCATGCTGTGGGTCGGCGGCCACATCATCCTCGTCGGCACCGACGAGCTCGGGTTCCATGCCCTCTACGGCGTCGTCCACCACCTCGAAGAACCCGTCGCCGCGATCGCAGCCGTCGGCGGCTTCCTGGGCTGGCTGGTCAACACGTTCTTCTCCCTCGTCCTCGGCGCGATCTGGGGAGGAATCGTCGTCGCAGTGATCTTCGGCGCCAAGGCCGTGTTCACGGGGACGAAGAATAAGCAGAATCAGCGCTGAGCGAAGGTCTTCTTCGGTGCTCCCGCCACGATCATCGGAGCACCAGTGACCGGATCGTCGATGACCGTGCAGTCGATGCCGAAGACCTCATGGACGAGCTCCGAGGTGATGATCGCCTCAGGCGGTCCCTGAGCGACGATGGCACCGTTCTTCATCGCGATGATCTCGTCGGCGTACCGGCAGGCCTGATTGAGGTCGTGGAGGACGGCGACCAGCGTATGCCCGTAATCGTGATTGAGCTGCGAGAACAGGTCGAGCAGCTCGATCTGGTAGGCGACGTCGAGGAAGGTCGTCGGTTCATCGAGCAAAAGGAGCGATGTCTCCTGAGCGAGCACCATGGCCACCCAGACGCGTTGACGCTGACCGCCGGAGAGTTCGTCGACGAGCCGTGAGGACAGCTCTTCGGTGTTCGTCGCCCGCAGCGCCGACAGCACAGCGGCGTCATCGGCGTCGGTCCACTGGCGCAGGAACGACTGGTGAGGGTGCCGTCCACGGGAGACGAGCTCGGCGACCGTGATCCCGTCAGGGGCGATGGACGACTGTGGGAGAAGACCGAGCCGTTGGGCGATCTTCTTCGTCTTCATCTTCTCGATATTGTTCCCGTCGAGCAGCACCGAGCCCTTCGCCGGCGGCAGCAGCCGTGCCAGAGCGCGCAGCAGTGTCGACTTGCCGCAGGCATTGGGGCCGACGATGATCGAGAACTTGCCGTCGGGAATGCTCACATCGAGATCGCTGACGATCTGGCGCTGGTCATAGGCCAGGTCGAGGTTCTCGGCGATCAGCGGGGAGACTGTGCTCCCAGCGTTGGGATTGCTCATGATGCCTTCCGAGCTTCTTGGATGAGGAGCCAGATGAGGTAGATGCCGCCGATGCTCACGGTGATCACGCCGACCGGCAGCTGGATGTCGCCGAACGCATGCTGGGCAACGAGATCGGCGGCGATCAGGAGCAGCGCTCCGACAGCCGCCGACGTCAGCAGGCTGGTGCCTTGTGCCCGCGCGATCCGCCGTCCGATCTGCGGGGCGGCCAGGGCCACGAAGGCGATCGGGCCGGCGGCGGCCGTGACAACTGCGACGAGGGCGACGGCGATGACGATGAGCACGGCACGGATGGGCTCATTGCGCACACCCAATGCCTTCGCCGTATCATCGCCGAGTTCCAAGGTTCCGAGATCTCTAGAGAAGAGTCCGCAGGCCAGTCCGAGGACGATCACGGCCACAGCCGCAGGGGCGATCGTCGACCAGCTCATTCCGTTGAGGGTGCCGGCGCCCCAGGTGGCCGCGGCCATCGCGAGCTCGAGATCGGCACGCATGATCAGCCAGGTGTTGAAGGCGTTGAGCATCGCTGTCAGCGCGATTCCGACGATGATGAGCCTGAACCCCTGCACCCCGCCTTTCCAGGTGAGCAGGTAGACGACCACTGCGGTGAGCAGCCCGCCGATGATCGCACCTGCCGCAGTGGAGACGAAGCTCGTGCCGAAGACGATGATCGTGACGATGCCTCCGGTGTAGGCCCCTGTGGAGAAGCCGATGATGTCCGGAGAGCCGAGAGGGTTGCGCGTCAGCGATTGGAACACGGCTCCGGAGACTCCGAGTCCGGCGCCCAGGACGATTCCGGCGATGATGCGCGGCGCCCGCCATTCTCCGACGACGGTGTTGACGATGCGCTTGTCTGCTGCCCCGAACAGCCCTTGGAAGACTTCGGTCGGAGTCACCGAGAACTTGCCGAGCATGAGACCGGCGAAACCGCAGGTCAGAGCGAGAAGCGTGATGATTCCGGCGGTGATGACGACCCGCAGGTCGATGCGGAATCCGAAGACGCGCAGCATGGGCCGACCGAAGTCGACCCTCTCCCCCGGCAGTGCGTTCGGATGCGCGGTGAGGGTGCGTTCGGGAACCGCGAGGTTGGTGGTCTTCACAGGCCGCTCGCCTTCTTTCGACGGACAAGGGCGATGAGCACCGGAGCACCGACGAACGCGGTGACGACTCCGACTTGGAGTTCGCCGGGCTTCATCACGACTCTGCCGATGACGTCCGAGGCCAGGAGCAGAATGGGTGCCAGGACGAGTGAGTAGCCGAGGATCCAGCGCTGGTCAGGACCGACGATCCACCGCGCGATGTGCGGAATCATCAGACCGATGAATCCGATCGGCCCGGCCGCGGCCGTGGCCGCTCCGGCCAGGAGGGTCACGGCGATGATGGAGAGCACTCGGGTGCGGTTGACCGAGGTGCCGAGGCTGGCGGCCAGATCATCGCCGAGGGCCACGGCGTTGAGTGAGTGGGACAGCGCCAGAGCGAGCACGGTGCCGATGCCGATGAACGGCAGAATGGCGGTGATCGTATCGAAATCACGGCCGGCGATCGCACCGACATCCCAGGATCGGAATGCGTCGAAGGCACGTTCGTTGGTCAGCAGGATCGCTTTGGTCAGTCCGGTGAGGACCGCGGCGACGGCGACTCCGGCCAGAGTCAGGCGGATCGGATCGACCGTGCGACTGCGGCCCGCGGACCCGATGACATAGACCCCGACTGTGGCGACGAGGGCACCGGCGAAGGCGAACCAGATGTATCCGGTGATCGAGGAGATCCCGAAGAACGCGACCCCGATCGTGATCGCCAGGGACGCTCCGGCATTGACGCCGAGGATGCCAGGATCGGCCAGCGGGTTGCGCGTGAGAGCTTGGATGAGTCCACCGGCCAGACCCAGCCCCATGCCGACGAGGATGCCGAGCACTGTGCGCGGCAGGCGCAGTTCGAGGACGACGAGCTGATCGTCGCTGCCGGTGGGGGCGAAGAAGGCTCCGAGGACCTCCGAGAGCGGCATATCCCTGGCGCCGATGGCCAGAGACGCTGCGATCACGAGAATCAGCGCGATGATCGCCGCGACCAGCCCCAGCACTCGCCTGAGCCGCAGGCTGCCACCGGCCGGATGACTGGTGTCGGTATACGGCTTCGCCTCGGCAGAGGTGGCGGAACCGGTCATCGAGGTGGTCCTTTGAGTGAAATGGCGGTCAGGTGACTAAGGGCAGGCTAACCACACTGTAACTCACCGGACCACCTCAGCCAAGCGAGAGAGGTCTCACTCGGCTGTGATCTTGCCGATCCTCTCGGACACCTGTCGCTGGATCCGGGAGAGCATTCCACTCATTCCGCGCAGCCTCAGCGGGCTGACGACCTCCGACATCGACAGCCGCAGGGGCAGGTCGGCAGGAACCGACAGGATCGCCCCGGCGCTGGCACCGTCGAGCCCTTCGTGCAGGATTCCGGCGAAGCCTCGTGTCGTCGGCGCTTCCGGAGGAGCGGAGAAGTGCAGGCGCACTTCGGCCTGCTCCCCCGCCTCGGGGTCGGCCACCTCGGTGACGAGGAAGATCGGAGACTGGCACTCGGGCACGGGCTCGAGCAGCTCCGGGTGGTCCGTGTACTTCTCCGGCAGGTCGGGCAGGTCCGTCGCGAACTCCAACAGCACCTGGAGGCGATCATCGGCCGGCGTTTCGGCGAAGTCCGTGACGATCTCTGCCAGCGCCTCCGGCAGGTCGTCGGTTTTGGGCGTCGTCGTCTCGGTCATCAGCGTCCGGGCACCTCTCCGGGCTCGGCTCCGGTGACGATCGGCACGCCGACGACATTGCCCCATTCGGTCCAGGAGCCGTCATAGTTGCGCACGTTGCTGTACCCGAGGAGGTGCTTGAGGACGAACCAGGTGTGGCTGGAGCGTTCGCCGATCCGGCAGTAGGCGATGACCTCATCGCTGGTGCCCAGTCCCGCTTCTTCGGTGTAGAGCGCCTTGAGTTCGGCTGCGGACTTGAAGGTGCCGTCTTCGTTGGCTGCCTTGCCCCACGGCATCGACTTCGCGCCGGGGATATGGCCGCCGCGCAGTGCGCCTTCCTCCGGGTAGGCGGGCATATGGGTGCGTTCGCCGGTGTATTCCTCCGGGCTGCGCACATCGATGAGCGGGACATCGCCGAGGCTGCTGCGAACCTCGGGCAGGAAGGCGCGGATGACGGAATCGTCGCGGTCGACGACAGGGTATTCGGTGGGTGCGGGCTGCGGCTTCTCCGTGGTCATCTCACGGCCTTCGGCCTGCCATTTCGCACGACCGCCGTCCATGAGCCGGACGTCTTCGTGGCCGAAGAGAGTGAAGACCCACAGCGCGTAGGCCGCCCACCAGTTGGACTTGTCGCCGTAGACGACGATGGTGTCATCGCGGGAGATGCCCTTGGCGGACATGAGCGCGGCGAATCCCTCACCGTCGACGTAGTCACGGGTGACGGGATCGTTGAGTTCCGTGTGCCAATCGACCTTGACCGCTCCCGGAATGTGTCCGGTTTCGTAGAGCAGCACGTCTTCATCGCTTTCGACGATGACGAGTCCGGGAGCGCCTGCATGCTGGGCCACCCAGTCGGTGCTGACCAGTCGGGTTCCGTCCGCGTATTCGGCGAACTTCTGTGCGGGATCGGCCGGGATCGCAGTGCTCACGCATTCCTCCTGAGAGTTTGAGTCCAATTGTGCTCGATGTGGCAACGTCGAGCGCGTTCAGCATATTCCTTTTCAGGGGCGGCTGAGGAATGCCGTCAGCGCTGAGACGAACTCCCGCGGTTTCTCAGAATGCACCCAGTGTCCCGAGCCTTTGACCGTGAGGAGTGTGGCGCGTGGGAACAGACGGCGCATCTGCGGCAGGTCGTCACGGTCGACGTATTCCGATCTCTCACCGGCGACCCAGAGGACGCGATGGTCGAACACGGCATCGGCCATGTCCGGGAAGTCCCCGATGACATCGAGGCTCGAGTGCAGCAGCGCCAGGTTGGGCTGCCAGGAATACCCCGCCGAGGTGGGGCGCAGGTTCTGCAGCAGGAATCCCCTGATCGCAGCCTCCGGGATCGGGTCCCGAAGTGCCTCATCAGCCTCGGTGCGTGATTCGATCCGATCGAGATCGAGGGCGGCGAGGCTGGAGAGCAGGTGGTCGAAGACTCCGGTGGACCCGCCGGCATTGGGGCCGATGTCGACGACGACGAGGCGGTCGATGAGATCCGGGTGACGCAGCGCGAGCACCATGGCGACCTTTCCACCGAGGGAATGTCCGACCAGGTGCACGGGCTGATCATCGGGGGCGACAGCCTCGCCGATATGGGCCGCCACGGCATCGGCGAGCTCGACGTAGTCGAAGGTCTCGGTCCATTCGGACTCGCCGTGGTTGGGCAGGTCGACCAGCAGGCTGGAGAAATCGGGCTCGATGTCCTTGGCGATGCGGGTGAAGTTCTTGCCTCGGCCGAACAGTCCGTGGAGGAAGACGACCAGGCGCCCGGATTCGCCGATTCGAGTGCTGTTGATGGTGGTCACGATCCCAGCCTATCGGTCGGGTGAGTTTCTGCCAGTGCGACCCAACGCCTCCGGTCCCGTCGGCATCGGCTGACAGCGCGGGTAGGGTGAGGTCATGCACTTCTCCGAATACGACACTCGACTTGCCGGTTACGCGGTCATCGTCAATGACGACGACGAAATTCTCCTCAGCTGGTTCAACGGCGGCAAGGACCGCCTGCACGCGATCTGGACGCTGCCCGGAGGCGGAATCGAGTTCGACGAGAGCATCGAAGCGGGCACACTCCGGGAGATCAAGGAGGAGACCGGGTTCGATGCTGAACTGGTCCGCCCCCTGACCACACATTCATTCACGGAGTCACGTCGCAATCCGGCTTTCGGCGACTCGACGGCTCGCCCCTTCAAAGGAGCCCGCGTCGTCTATGAGGCTCGGATCATCGGGGGCACCCTGGGCACTCTCGAAGTCGATGGGACGACGGATCGGGCGGAATGGCTGCCGATCACTTCGCTGCCGAACGTCCGGCACGCCCGCATCATCGACCTCGGCCTCGATGCGTGGCGTGCCGCCGTGTGAGTTCCGCTTAAGTTCTGCGCAGGGGCGCGCAGCAGCGCTCGTCAGTCGGTTACTTCACCTTGTCGGCGATGAGTCCCGGGAGCTGCTCCGCGGTGTACTCGGCCGAGAGGATCGAGTTGAGTGAGAACGCCTTGCGGATGTCGTCGTTGTCCTTGGTCAGAACGAAGTCGTGTCCGCCTTCGACGGCCGGGATGCGCTTGTAGGCAGCGTCCTCGGTGACATCGGAATCCTCGATGTAGATCGGGAATGTCAGGAGCAGGTCCGCATCGAGCTGATCGAGGTTTTCCTCGGAGATCGGCACGGAGAAGCCTTCGGCCTTCATTCCGGCGATCGTCTCGGACTGCTTGAAGCCGAGCTGTTTCATGACCTGCACACGACCTGATTCCTCGACGTAGGCGGCCCATCCTTCGGCGGTCTTCGCTGCCACGGTCACGGACTTGTCCTGGAACTCCGGATGAGCTTCGCGCGCATCGGCGTAGGTCTTGTCGAGGTCGTCGAGCAGCTTCTTCCCGTCGTCGGCCTTGCCGAGTGCCTGGGAGACGAGCTCGACCTGCTGGTCCATCGTCGTCAGGTAGTTGTCGCCGCCTTCGGGAACTCCGACCGTCGGAGCGATCTCGGAGAGGCGGTCGTAGCGCTTCTTCTCTCCGGAGCTGTTCGTATCGAGGATGACGTCGGGCTCCAGGGCGGCGATGGCCTCGTAGTCGGGTTCCATCGTCTCGATGATCTCCGGAGCTTCGTCGTAGAGACCCTCGGCCCAGGGGCCGACGCCCGTGCCGCCGAATTCGACCCAGTCGGAGGCACCGACGGGCTGGACGCCGAGCGCCAGCGCGGTCTCGGCATCACCCCACCCCAGAGCCACGACCCTCTGCGGATCGGCAGGCACCTCGACGGCGCCGAATTTCGTTTCGACGGTGGGACCCGAGGCTTCCTCGGCTGTGCCCCCTCCTCCGCCGCAGCCGGCGAGGACGAGGACGGAGGCGATCACTGGGGCGAGAATACGGCGCATGGAATCCTTCTTGAGTGGTTAGGCGAGCCTAGCTTAACTCATTTTTCCGGTGGTGTGACTCCCACCGCGAGGCCGCCTCGGCGAAGAAGCGACCCTCGGGTCAGGACGCCTTGATCTCAAGTCCCTCGACGTCCATGTCATCGAGGGCGACCATTCGTGAGCGCCGGCCGGTGACGATGCGGTGGATGCCCCACAGGAGCAGGAACGCGGGAAGCCCGGCATAGGCGCTGGCGACCTGGAGCAGCTGGCCGTTGACGATGGCCTGCACGTTCTGGCCGATGATGACGACGATGAGCATGATGAGCGCGATGACCGGCCCGATCGGGAACAGCGGCGCCTGGTAGGGCAGGTCCGCAACCTTGTGCCCCTGCCGCACATAGGCGCGGCGGAACCGGAAGTGACACCAGGCGATGCCGACCCAGACGATGAAGCCGGAGAGCCCGGAGACGTTGATCAGCCAGGTATAGGCCCCACCGTCACCCATGATCTCGGTGAGGAATCCGAAGAGTCCGATCATGGCGGTGGCCAGCAGTGCCATGACGGGCACTCCGCGTTCGTTGAGGCGGGCGAACAGCCTCGGCGCGGTTCCCTCTTTCGCCATGGCGTAGAGCATGCGGGTGGAGGCATAGAGGCCGGAGTTGCCGGCGGAGAGGATCGCGGTGAGGATGACGGCATTCATCATTCCGGCGGCCACGGCGATGCCGGCGCGTTCGAAGACGAGAGTGAACGGTGAGGCCGTGATGTCGTCATTGTTCGCCGAGGCCAGCAGGGAGGGGTCGGTGTAGGGCAGGAGGAAGCCGATGACGGCGATGGCGCCGATGTAGAAGAGCATGATGCGCCAGAACACGGTGCGGATGGCGCGCGGCATGTCCCTGCGCGGGTTCTCCGACTCCCCCGCGGTGACGCCGACGAGTTCCGTGCCCTGGAAGGAGAATCCGGCGATCATGAAGACGCTGATGACCGACATCCACCCGCCGACGAACGGAGCCTCTCCCGTCGTCCAGTTTCTCAGACCGGGCGCGGTTCCGCCGAGGATGCCGGCGATCATGAGCACACCGAGGACGAGGAATGCGAGCACGGCGGTGACCTTGACGGCCGCGAACCAGAATTCGCCCTCGCCGAAGGCCTTCGCGGACAGGAAGTTCAGCCCGGCCAGCAGGACGAGGAAGACCGCCGCCCAGATCCACGACGGCACGTCGGGGAACCAGAAGGACATGATGACACCGGCGGCGACGAGTTCGGCGGCCAGGGTGATCGCCCAGTTGAACCAGTAGTTCCAGCCCATGGCGAAGCCGAATGAGGGACTGACGTATTTGGTGCCGTAGGTGTGGAACGACCCGGCCACCGGCAGGTGGGTCGACATCTCACCGAGGGACTGCATGACGAAGAGGACCATGATCCCGATCGCGGCGTAGGCCACCAGGGCGCCGCCGGGGCCGGCCTGTGAGATCGTGCCGCCGGAGCCGAGGAAGAGTCCGGTGCCGATGGCGCCGCCGATGGCGATCATCTGCAGGTGGCGAGACTTCAGTCCCCGTCGGAGTCGGCGTTCGTCGTTCGCCGAGGCGGCTGGCATTCCCATGGTCATCCTCGTTCGTGGTTCGGCAGGTCCGCGCACGAGGACCCTGGCCATTCCTACCACAATCGGGGTCGCCCCCCGGCCGCTGCAGGCGCCGGGTGGGAGGAGGGTCACATCCTCTTCGGCGGGGATTCGAGCAGCTGCAGTATCGGCTTGAGAGCGGAGCGGATGCTGATGACGCGGAACGCCTGGTCGCGGACGAACGCGAAGAGCCGGGACCGGCCGAACATCAGCCGGGCGAGGGACCGTGAGTTGTCGTGGGCGGCCTCGACGCGGGGCCGTTGGCGGGCTTCGAAGCGTTCGAGTGCGGCGGCTGCGCTCGTCCCAACCGCTGAGGCGGAGAGTTCGTCGGCGAGCACCCCGGCCGATTCCATCGCCATTCCGGCGCCGATTCCGGCAGTCGGAAGGAACCCTGCGGCCGCATCGCCGAGCAGAACGGTGCGACCATGGCTCCACTTCAATGCCCGGGAATCCCGCAGCGGCCAGAAGAACGGCGCTTCGGCCTCCTCGACCGCGGTGAGGCAGGCGTCGATCCGCGGCGTCAGTACCGACAGCCGCCTGCGAACCTCGGCTGCGAGTCGCCGGGGGCCGAGCGGCTGCCGGGTGTCGGGACAACCGAGGAAGACCCCGACGGCCCCCTTGACCGGGTACATGCCGAGGAAGAATCCATCGCCCCAGATCTCATCGACGGCACTCTGATCGCCATCGGCCTCGGCCCAGCAGACCCATCCGCCCCAGGTCGTGTCCACTGACGACTCCGGGGAGGTCTCGCCGGAGACGGCAGCGGCAGTGCTGCCTGATTCGCTCGCGGCGGTTGCGGCGGGCCCACAGGTCACGAGTCTGCGGGTGCGGGAGTTCATTCCGTCGGCGATGACGACGGCATCGAATTCGAGTACTTCCTCCTGGCCCAGGTTCTGCTGCCGTCGCCCACCGTGCTGTACGGATCGGCTGTCCTGGACCAGATTCACGGTGGCACCGTCGTCGGACAGCCCGGTCACTGTGGTGCCGAAGGCGATCGGGCAGTCGTCGTCGGTGAGCACGTCGAGCAGTGCGGAGCGGGAGATTCCGCGATAGTCGCCGTAGTCGGCCAGCAGATCACCGAGGTGGTCCTGCCGGAGGACTTTTCCGGTGTGCGCATGGGCGATATAGCAATCGATGCCGACGCTGGCCTCGAGGTAAGCCTCCCGGCACTCGAGTTCGTCGATGATGGGATCGACCATGGGCATGAGGGCGAGCATGTACCCGGCCCGGTTGTCACCGATCATCCGACGGGAATCCGGCGACCGGTCGATGAGGACCGGGCGCATCCCGCGGGCCCGCAGGAGCTGAGCCAGGGTGATGCCGGCGATTCCGGCTCCGACGATGAGAATACGCGGCTCTTCCGGGCTCACGTGCTTCAGCTGGTCGTCGACCATTGCCGCGATGATCATACGTGGTCTCCTTCGTCGGGCCGTACCAGTGTGCCGACCCAAGTGGACCGGATGGTCCACACACGGTATCACCGAGTGGACCGCATGGTCCACAATCGTGTCGAGCATTGCTACACTGACGGCGTGTCCGAGACTGCGTTGGCGCGTATGCGCCCCGAGAAGCGCGCCGCGCTCATCGATGCCGCCGCGCGAGAATTCGCTTCGCGGACGTTCGAGGAGGCGTCGCTCAATCGCATCATCTCCACCTGTGGGATGAGCAAGAGCTCCTTCTACCATGTCGTCGACTCGAAGGACGACCTCTTCGCCCTCGTCGTCACCGATCTCGCTGCGGCTGCCCGCGGGTTCTGGATTCCGCCTGCTCCGGACAGCTTTTCGGACGGGTTCTGGGACCGTGCGCGCTCGGTCTGGGACGACATTGCGCGAACATGGCCCGACAGCCCTGAGCTCACGCTCCTGTGGCACATCGTCTATGCGAATACGGACAGTCCGGCTGTGCGACGCCTCGCCGACCGCGTCGAAGAATGGGTGCGCGCCGTGCTCATCGCCGGACGTGAAGCCGCAGCGATCGATGTCGAGTGTCCGCTCGAGCTCCAGACTCTGGCGGTGTTCTCACTGCTGCGGACGTTCGACGAATGGGCTCTGCACCTGACGGAAAGCGATAGCCCAACCGTCGGCCCGGAGGAGATCTCAGTCCATCAGTTCAGGCTGCTCACGCGTCTGCTGAGTGCCTGAGACGGGCTCACACAGAGTCGACGACCGGCAGCTCCCGGTCCGAGACCGGTCCCTGAGGCAGGCCGCGGACGAGGTCGGGGCCCAGATCGGAGATGCTCCGGGCGCCCATGAGCCCCATGGCGGTGAGGATCTCCTGCTGGATGAGGGCGATCGCCCTCTCGACGCCTCGTTGGCCGCCGGCCATGAGCCCGTACAGGTACGCCCGGCCGATGAGTACGAAGTCGGCTCCGGCGCACAGCGCGGCGACGACATCGGTGCCGGACATGATGCCGGAGTCGAAGATGAGCTCCATCTCCGGTCCGACCTCCGCACGGACTTCGGCCAGGGAGGTCAGCGAATCGGGGGCCCGATCGAGCTGGCGGCCGCCGTGGTTGGAGACGACGAGTCCATCGGCTCCGACGGATCGGGCGCGCCGGGCATCCTCGGCGGTGAGGATCCCCTTGACGAACAGGCGTCCGTTCCATTGGTCGCGGATCCACCGCAGGTCATCGAGGTCGAGGGTCGGGTCGAACATCGTCTTCGTCATCTCCGCCAGGGATTGGGAGGTGTTCGACAGCGACGCGTATTTCGGCGGTTCGGTGGTGAGGAAGTTGAACCACCAGCCGGGACGATAGGAGGCGTCGAGGATCGTTCCCAGTGTCAGACGGGGCGGGATCGTCAGCCCGTTGCGGTGATCGCGCAGACGCTGACCGGTGATCGGGGTGTCGACGGTGACCAGCAGGGTCTCGTATCCGCTGGCGGCGGCCCGCTGGATCAGGTCGAGGCTGCGCTGCCGGTCCTTCCACAGGTAGAGCTGGAACCACCGGGTGGAATCCGGTGCCGCCTGCGCGACGTCTTCGACCGAGGTCGTGCCCATCGTCGACAGCGAGAACGGAATTCCGGCCTTCGCCGCCGCTCGGACTCCGGCGACCTCGCCTGCGGAGTGCATCATGCGCGTGTAGCCGGTCGGGGCGATGCCGAAGGGCAGCCGGGCTCGGGCGCCGGCGATCGTCGTCGACGTATCCGGCGCATCGACGCCGTGGAGGATGCGGGGAAGGAGCTCGACGGTGCCGAGCGCCTCACGGTTCTTCGCCAGGGTCCGCTCATCCAGAGCCGCACCGTCGACATAGTCGAACGGTGCGGTCGGTGTCACGCGCTTGGCGATGCGGCGAAGGTCCCAGATGTCCGCGGCCGACTCCAATCTCGCTGCAACCCGGTCGAGTCGGGGCAGGTCGAACTGCAGCAAGGGGGCGAGTTCTCTCAGATCGGGCAGTCGGCGCTTCATTTCTCTCCTCGTTCTCGGTTGAGGTAGGCGAGCACTGCCGCGACACGTCGGCTCATGGTCTCCCCTGCCTGGAGGCCGAGTTTATCGAAGATGGAGCTGATCGCCTTTTCGACGGAGCTGACCGAGACGAAGAGCCGTTCGCCGCCTTCGCCGCCTCAGTCGCAGCGGAGGCGAACGCAGCCGACGCGCCGGCCGCGGCGGATGCCGATCCGACGAATTCCGAGCCCGAGATGTCATGATGGAGAGGATGTCTCAAACACATGTGTGGTACGTCAGCTACGGATCGAACATGGCTCGCGATCGGCTCGCCTGCTATCTGCAGGGCGGGCGACCGCCAGGCGCTAAGGTGACCTATCCGGGTGCCAGAGACGCAGCACTGCCCCGTGCCGAAGCCGGGATCGAACTGCCCGGAACGATCTACTTCGCCGGCGAATCGACGGTGTGGGGCGGCGGCATGGCCTTCTATGATCATTCCGCCCCCGGACCGACCCCGGCCAAGGCCTACCTCATCACGGCCGAACAGTTCGCCGATGTGGCCGCCCAGGAGATGAACCGTCCGCCCGAGCCCGACAGTCCGCTCGAACGCCTCGTCTTCGACCTGCCGGTAGGCAGCTCACATTCTCTGGGTCCGGGCGGCTACGAAACGCTGCTCGTCCTCGATGATGCCGACGGCATCCCCATGGTCACATTCACCGCTGCCCACAGTTCGACCGACATCGAACACACTCAGCCGCAGGAGCCGTATCTGGCGATGCTGCGCACGGGCACGGCCGAGGTCAGAGCCGCTTCTGGGCTTCCCCAGCCCGCAGCTGCACAAGCGTGAGGTCGAGCAGCGGAGTCGCGACTCCTAACTCCTCTGCCTTGGCCGACAGGTCGCCGAGGATGTGCTCCGTTTCGCTCGGCAGCCCTGCCGTCACATCCCGGTAGAGGGATGAGGTGAAGGCCGAACCGTCCGCGGTGAGCATCTGCAGCGTCATGTCGTGGGAGGCCTCCGACACCGGGTGTCCGGCCGCGGCCGCCACGGCTTCGAGTTCGTCGATGATGGCATGCACGTGCGATCTGCCGCCGGCCGCCATGATCGCCCCGACGGGAGCGCGGAACAGGCATGTGACGACTCCCGCCGCGGCGATGAAGGTCCACTTCTCCCACAGCCCGTCGATGATTCCGTCGACGAGCTGGAGCTTGAATCCGGGGACGTCGAGAGCCGCGGAGATTCGCGTGGGTACGGCCGCGGCGTGAAGGTCGCCGATGGTCATCACCGCAAGGTCGGTGAGCTGGACGACGGCTCCGTCTCTGATCGTGCCGACGATCTTGACGAACCCACCGAGCACCTGACCGGGGTACCTGTGCTGCAGCTTCTCGATCTGAGCCATGCCGTTGAGGAACGGGATGATCGTCGTCTGCTCCCCCACAGCCGGTCCGATATCGTCGATGACCGAGTCGAGTCCACCCGCTTTGACCGCGACGATGACGATGTCGAAGATCCTCGGTGAGGCGCTGAGCTCCTCGGCGGTGATGACATCGACCTGGTTCGTCCGATCGGCACCGGGAGCGGTGAAGCGCAGTCCGTTCGCGCGGACCGTCGCCGCCCGAGCCTGCCGGAGCAGGAACGTGACATCGCGTCCGGCCTCCTGCAGATAGGTGCCGAACGCTCCGCCGGTGGCGCCTGCCCCGGCGATGAGAATCGACAGGCCGGCACCTGCATCGATTCCGTCGGATGCGCTGTCAGCTGCTGGGGTCATTCCAACTCCTCCTTGAGCACCCGTGCGGCCGCAGCGGGGTCGTCTGCCGAGGTTATCGCACGGACGACGACGGCACGGTTCGCGCCCGCCTGCCGGATCGCGTCCAGTCTCTCCCCTGCCGCGATGCCGCCGATCGCGAACCACGGTTTGCTCGCCTCGGCGGCGGCAGCGGTCAGCAGTGCCGTCCCCACAGCGGCACGGCCGGGTTTCGTCGGGGTCTCCCAGACCGGCCCGACACAGAAATAGTCGGTCTCCGGGTCCGCCTCGGCGGCGAGCGCCTGCTCGAGGGAATGGGTGGAGCGGCCGAGGAGGACGTCGGGGCCGAGCACGGCTCTGGCCTGAGCACTGGTGAGATCTCCCTGACCGACGTGGAAGACGTCGGCGTCGGTCAGCAGCGCGACATCGGCGCGGTCGTTGACGGAGAAGAGCTTGCCGTGGCGTGCGGCGGCATTCCTGAGGACTTCCAATGCGGCGATCTCGGCGCGGGCCTCGAGGCTCTTGTCCCTCAGCTGGATGATGTCGACTCCCCCACGGTAGGCGGCGTCGAGGAACTCGGTGAGGTCGCCTTGAGCGGTTCGGGCATCGGTGCACAGGTAGAGCGACGCTTCGGCCAATCGGGCCTGCCTCCAGGTCCTCTTTTTCTGCCGCGCTGCGGTGCGCGGTGGCATCTGTGTGGTCATGGTCATAGAGTAGAGGAGTTCGCGGGAGCCTCCCAACGAGGCTGAGAGGGCGTAGGAGCCGACCGTCAGACCTGATGCGGATCATGCCGCCGGAGGGAGAAGCTGTGAGAGTCATCGTCGTCGGCGCCGGGATCATCGGCCTGTCCACGGCCTGGTATCTGCGCCGTTTCGGTGCCGAAGTCACCATCGTCGATCCTGCCCCCGCCCAGGGTGCGAGCCATGCCGCCGCGGGGATGATCGCTCCCGCCGCCGAGGTAGTCTGGGGGCAGACTCCCCTGTATCCGCTGATGCGGACCTCGGCTCAGATGTACCCGGAATTCGCCGCAGAGGTGGCGAGCGCCACCGGCACCGATCTCGGTTTCACAGATGCCGGGACCGTGGTGTGTGCGGGTGACCGGGCTGATCTGCAGGCTCTGCGGGAGCTGCGCGAAGCACAATCGCGATCGGGTTTCGCCACCGAGCTCATCACCGGCAGTGCCGCCCGCCGTATCGAACCGTCGCTGTCGCCTGCCGTGGCCGGGGCCGTGCACATTCCCGGTGATCACTCGATCGACCCCCGTCGTGTATCGGCGGGACTGTTGTCTGCTCTTACGGCCGGCTCAGAGTCGCTTCTTATTCGGCAGCGGGTGGCCGAGCTGCTGGGCGATGGTGCGGCGACGACCGGCGTCACGCTGGGAGACGGCCGCCTGTTGGAAGCCGATCAGGTGGTCGTCTGCGCCGGCAGCGCCATCACCGAGATCGCCGGTGTCCCGCCGCTGCCGATCCGGGAAGTCTGGGGTGATGTGCTGCGCCTGCGTGCCCCCGCCGAGGCGACTCCCCTGCTGACTCGGACCATCCGCGGGCTGGTCAACGGCCGCCCCGTCTACCTGGTCCCCCGCCCCGACGGTGAGATCGTGCTCGGTGCCAGTTCCCGCGAGGACGGACTCTCCGGCACCCCTGCCGGGGCGATCCACCGGCTGCTCTCTGACGGGCAGCGATTGGTCCCGGGCATCGTCGACGCGGAGATCACCGACATCACCACCCGCGCTCGCCCCGGTTCTCCCGACGACCTGCCGATGATCGGGCGCATCGATCCCGGCTGCGTTGTGAGCACGGGGTACTTCCGCCATGGCATCCTCTTGGCCCCGTTCGGCGGCCGCCTCGGCGCCGAGCTCGCCCTGGGTGTCGCCTCCGACTGGCCTCCTGACGGAGCGCTCGAGTCCGTGTCCCCGCACCGCTTCGCCACAAACCACACCACTGCCCACCTGATGAGGAGCAACTCATGACCGATCGCGAACACTCACCGACCATCGTCCTCAACGGCGACCATCATGAGCTGCCGGGTGCCACCTCGGCGCTCGACCTCATCGCCGAGGTCACCGGACGGGAGCTGAACCCCGATGGGACACCGGCCGACGGCGGACGCTTAGGGCTGGCCCTGGCCGTCGACGGCGAGGTCATCCGTCGCGGTGCCTGGTCCGGGTTCGCCCTGGCCGACGGGCATACCGTCGACATCGTCACCGCAGTGCAGGGAGGCTGAGATGAGCTGGATGGTCGATGACGTGGAGATGTCGTCTCGCCTCGTGATGGGCACGGGCGGGGCAAGTTCCCTGAGCATCCTCGAAGACGCCCTCGTGGCCTCGGGAACCGAGCTGACCACGGTGGCGATGCGCCGCTTCGACGCCGAGTCCCGGGATTCGGTGTTCACCATGCTGCAGCGTCTGGGAATCCGGGTGCTGCCGAACACGGCCGGCTGCTATACGGCCCGGGATGCCGTGCTCACCGCCCGACTGGCCAGGGAGGCCCTGGAGACGAACTGGGTGAAACTCGAGGTCATCGCCGATGAGGTCACCCTGCTCCCGGACCCCGTCGAGCTCTTCACCGCCGCCGAGGAACTCGTCCTCGACGGTTTCACGGTCTTCGCCTATACGAACGACGATCCGGCCCTGGCGAAACGTCTGGAGGATGCCGGGGTGGCCGTGGTGATGCCGGCAGGTGCCCCGATCGGCAGCGGGCTGGGCATCCTCAACCCTCACAACATCGAGACCATCGTCTCCCGGGCGCAGGTGCCCGTCATCCTCGACGCCGGTGTCGGCACCGCTTCGGACGCGGCTCTGGCGATGGAGCTCGGGTGCACTGCGGTTCTCCTGGCTTCTGCGGTCACTCGCGCTCACGACGCACACGCCATGGCTCGGGCGATGGCTCTGGCCGTCGAGGCCGGGCATCTGGCGGCCGGAGCCGGGAGGATTCCCAAGCGGCCGTTGGCTTTGGCATCATCGCCGTTCGACGGAATGGTCGCAGCACAATGACCGCCGCTGCTGCCTCTCCGCCGTCGCTGCCTCCGTTCGTCGACCCCGCGGACTCCCTGTCCCGGGCGGAGCTGGATCGCTACTCCCGACACCTGAGCCTGCCGGGTTTCGGGCTCGAGGGACAACGGAGTCTGCGGGCCGCCTCGGTGCTGGTCATCGGGGCCGGAGGACTCGGTTCACCGGTGCTCAGCTATCTCGCCGCTGCCGGGGTCGGACAGCTGACCATCATCGATGACGATGTGGTCGAGTCGTCGAACCTGCAGCGCCAGATCATCCATCGCGACGAAGATGTGGGCCGACCGAAGGTCGCCTCTGCCGCCGATGCCGTGCACCGGCTCGATCCGAACCTCGAGGTGCGCGCGGTCGAGGAACGGCTGAGCCCGGAGAATGCGCTCGACCTCTTCGCTGAACACGATGTCGTCATCGACGGAGCGGACAACTTCGCCACCCGATACCTGTCCAATGATGCCGCCGAGCTCACCGGCACCCCGCTGGTGTGGGGCACGATCTTCCGCTTCGCCGGTCAGGTGAGCACGTTCGTTCCCGGTCACGGGCCGATGCTGCGCGACCTGTTCCCGGATATCCCGGAACCCGATTCGGTGCCCAACTGCGCCGAGGGCGGGGTCCTCGGAGTCCTGTGCGGAACCGTGGGCTCGGCGATGGCGACCGAGGCGATCAAACTCATCTGCGGCATCGGTGCCCCTTTCATCGGTCGGCTGCTGCGTTATGAGGCGTTGACCGGGGAGTACTCGACCCTGCGGTTCTCCCCCGATCCCGACCGTCCCCCGGTCACCGACCTCACCGAGGTGGCTGCCGCCTGTGCTGTGGACCTTGACGGCGGCGGCGTGGCAGAGCCTGCGGCGGACGAGATCGACGTCGCCGAATTCCTGTCCGTCGAAGACGATGTGCTTGTCGTCGATGTGCGGGACGACTGGGAACGTGAACTGGCGGTCATCCCCGGCTCGGTGCATCTGCCTCTCGGCGGCCTCCGAGACGGCGGGTGGAAGGCTCTGGAGTCGGCGCTCGGTGACTCCGGTCGAGCAAGATCACCGGTCAATATCGTCATCCACTGCAAGTCCGGGGCCCGGTCGGCCGAAGCCGCCCAGATTCTGTCCGGTTCGGTGCCGGCCGGAGTCCGTCTGCGCTCCCTTGCCGGCGGCATCGATGCGTGGCAGCACGTCACTCGGGCCTCGGCAGACCAAAGGGACCAGCAACCGGCAGCTTCGAACGCCCAGCGACCGCTTAGCTCATGAGCCGGACCGGGCGGCCAGTCGTGATCGCAGTCCCCGTTCTCCGGCTCTCATCACTGCCCCGTGCATGAGTCCGGACAGCGGTCGCATCGCTCTGATGATCGTTCTGCTCGTCGTCACACACCACAGAGAATCGATGGTCGTCACCCCGTCGAAGGCGGTCAGGGCCCATCGGCCTTCGCCGCGCAGATCACCATTCGCCCGGAACCGGATGAGATCGGGCGCATCGACCTCGTCGACTTCGATGGAGAAGCGCAGGGACCACCCGATCGGGGCGTGGACCAGAAGGCGGGCTCGGCTGCCTGGGGTCACCGGCAGATCGGCTGCATCAACGTCCGCCTGCGCGGCCCCGACCCGTTCGGCTGCTGTCAGTCCCGGCCACCACCCCGGCCAATCGTCGACCCGTTCCAGAACCGCCCACACCGATTCGATTCCGGCGTCGACGATCCACCGGTCGTCGAAATGGAAGGGCGCGGACTCTCCGGGCTGTGGGGTCACATGATCGTGGCTCATGGTACGACGGTAGTGTGGAAGGTGTGAGTGAGGACAACTTCGTCAGCAGCCGTCGGCCATCGCCTCTGGGCGGCCGCAAACCGACCAAGGACGATCTTGCGGATTTCGCGACGGATGATCCGAATGCGATCGACGATATTCTGCCGAGCGATTCCTCAGGGCTGAAGCTGCTCATCGTCGGCATCAACCCGGGGCTGTGGACGGCTGCGGTGAATGCGCCGTTCGCGCGTCCCGGCAATCGGTTCTGGCCGTCTCTGCATCAGGCGGGCCTGACCGACCACCAGGTCGATGCCTCTCGTGGGCTCGCACCTGGCGATGAACAGCAGCTGCTGCGTCGCGGCATCGGCCTGACGAACCTCATCGGGCGAGCCACTGTCCGGGCCGACGAACTCTCCCGGCAGGAGCTGCGTGAGGGAGCGGCCCACCTCATCGGTCGTCTTTCCGATGTCCGCCCCCGTGCCGTGGCGATCGCCGGGATCACCGCGTTCAGGACTGGTTTCGCACAGCCGAAGGCTCAGCTCGGTCAGCAGGATACGACGCTGATCGAAGAGTGGCCCGATGAGGTGGCTCTGCATGTGGTGCCGCAGCCCAGCGGGCTCAACGCCCACTACCAGGTCGCCGACCTCGCCCGGATCTGGCGCGAGGTGTGGGAGAGCATCGACGATGAGGTCGTGGAGACCTGATTTCGGGGATGGCGGGCACGTTCATTCGCCTTTGGACTTCCGCCCAGCAGAATTGTGGAACGAGTAGCTGAATGCAGGTTGGCTGCCACCATGGCCTCCAGCCGCTGCCTCGGCTCGCCGGGACCCGACATGCTCCCGGATGCCGGTGAGCAGCAGCTCCTCGACCGGGCTCAGCGGCTCGAAGTCCGCGTCGTAGACATCAACGCTGACGGTGGTGCTCCCGATTCTCAGCGGTGGCGGCTGCTCGGCCCGGCGAATGAACCGCCATGGTAGGAAGATCTGCCGCCGCTGGTCGTCGGGACCTTCGTCAGCACCCTCGACCTCTCCTGATGCAGGCGCTTCGCCCGATGCAGACGACTCGCCCGACGCAGGCACACCAGCCCCACGTGCGGTGTCTGCAGCTACAGGGCCCGCAGCTGTGCTGTCTTCGACCGTGGCGGCCGGTGGTCTTGGTCCACCCTCAACAGTTGGTGGGTCGGAACCGACTGCCGGGTTCGACGGACCGGTTCCCGCGAGAATACCCGGCGGCGCAGTCGTCTCGGCGACGCTCTCGCCGCGAACCAGACCCGGGTCGGGCTCGCTGATCGGTTTGGTGCGCGAGCGGTAGCGGTGGCCCGTGGGCGTGACCACTTCGAGCGCATCCGGCGTTGCCCTATGCCGCCACCCCGCGAGTTCCTTCGCATAATTGCAGGCCACGCACAGGCCGGAGGAGTTCTCCCATTCGGTGTCTCCGCCGGCGGCGAAGGAGACCGCGTGATCGGCCTGCTTGATCGGCGCTTCGCACCAAGGTGAGCGGCACACATCATCACGCATAACAATCATGCGCCGGAGCAGTCCGGCAAACTCCCTGCGTCGAGAATCCATCCGCACAAGCTGTCCGTCCTCCGGCCGCGTGTACAGGCGACGCAGGAACACCGCAGCATCACTCTCGGCCACGAAATCCCTGGCTGCCTTGGCCGGGATCGGTCCGACTCCGGGGAACCATGCCGGATCCTCCCCCGGTGCGAACAGACTGCTCGCCTGCATGATCAGGTGCACCTCCGTCGGCACGGCCTTGGCCGATTCCTGCCCGGTCAGGCGTTCGACAAGGAGGTCCGCCGCGATCTGACTCTGCGAGCGACCGTCGGCTTCGCCCGTGGCGATGACAGACTGTGCCGATTTCGTCAGGTTCGCACAGGCGGCAACCGCCTGCGGCATCGGCAGCAGTGCGGTCAGGTAGGCCATGTTCCCCGGAGCCGGACGCACGCTCACCGAACGCTCTTCGACGCAGCGTTCCAGGTGGTCGACCGCGGCCTGCTGGTCGAGCTTCTGCGCAAGCGCTCGCACCTCGTTGCCGAGTCGCCTGACACCCACCTCGGAAAGGCGTTCGGCCATGTTCTCATCGAGCTCATGCTTCTTCTCCCGCGGCAGCCAGTCGGACTCCTTGGCGACAACCCGCGCCTTCTCTTCCGAGATGTCACCGCCCTTCATCGCCGCAAACGTCCTCGGCAGGTCCATGAGCAGAGTCCGGGAGAACTTCACCAGTGTGTCTCCGCGGGAGCGCGAGACCTTCCTCGCCAGGGCCACCTCGGCTCCGAGGCCACGTCCCTGCTTCTTGCTGGCGACACCGTCTTCGGCTTCGCGGTTGCGGCGGAGCATGTCGAACGTCAGGGTCTCACGGGCCTGCGCCGCCGCACTCGCCGACGTGAGTTCCTCGAGTGCAGTGATGCGATCGATGGCTTCTTCCTCGGTCTTCGCCGGGGGCAGTTCGGACAGGCTGACACGCCACCGACGGATCTCGGTGAGAACGTCTGGAACCTGCTCTGCTTCCATGCCCAAAACACTATCGGTCGCCACTGACATAAGAATCCTGACCGACGTTCTCCCGTGTCAGAAGCAACACCCCACCGGCAAAGGCGAGAGTCCTGTCACCGGCTATGTCTGAGAACTGCTGACGGCTGACGTTGTGGCACGCCTCCGATTGAAGTGTTCGCGACAGCGGGCGACATAGGCGTCGAGGCCCCCGACGTGGCTGGCATCGATGGCGGTGGCGACAGGACTCGGTGGGTCCTCATCCGAGGCCGCCTCCGATGCCTCTGCAGCACTCGATCCGCGCTGCGAGTCTTTGAGCCGTTGATGGAAGACGGCATCGCGGCCGCAGATCGTGCAGACCGCGGTGAGCCTGAGCACTCCTTCGGCCACGGCCATGAGACTCGGCAGCGGTTCGAATGGCTCTCCGTCGAAGGTCACGCACAGCCCCTCGACGATGACGTCGATCCCGTCGCGAAGGAGCCCCTCGACTATGGGAATGAGCTCGGGTCCGAAGAACTGAGCCTCATCGATGGCGACGAGATCATAGTCGGCACAGCGGGCCGCCTCGGCGAGGGAGTCCACGTCCGACAGAGGCACCGCGGGGATGTGGGCTCCGATATGTGAGGTGATCGTCGAGATCGGCGAGCGGGTGTCGAGCGAATGGGACACCACGAGGACAGCCACGCCGGCGATGGTTGCCCTCCTCACCCGGCGCATGAGCTCCTCGGACTTGCCGGAGAACATGGGCCCGGCGATGACGGTGAGGCGACCGGTGTCAGTCATCGTCGACGGTGACGCGCTTGGTGTCGGTGTCGACGGTGACTTCCGTCTCCTCCCCGCCATCGGAGAAGTCGAATTGGTATTCCTGCATGCTGTCGTCGTATTCGAGCTTCCAGCCGACGAGCTTGCCGGACGCCTTCTCCTGCGCGAGTTCGAGTGCGTCGTCGAAGGTCATCGGGTCGTTGAGGTCGATGGGCTCTTCCTTGTCGTCGGTCGAATCCTGCTCGTGTTCGACGATATTTCCGGAGTCGGCGTCGATCTCGACGTCGTGGTCGGTGGTGCCGTCGAGGATCGAGACGTCGTACTGCCAGGCCCCGTCCTTCTCGTCCCAGTCGAGTTCGATGCCGTGGACGATTCCATCTCCGACTTCCTTCTCCGCCGTCTCGATCGCGTCGCCGGCACTGACCGCCGGCGCATCCTTGCTCAGATCGGCATCGGCGGGGAGCCCTTGTCCGGACGAGTCCTGCGTCGATTCCTGCTCGCTGTCGTCGCCGGCGTTATCATCCTTGTCGTCCGTGGCCTCATCGGCGTTGTCCGACGACGAGTCGCTGGCGGCGGGACTGTCTTGAGTGTCATCACCGCCGTTCTCCGAGCCGCTTCCGGTACACCCGGCCAAACCGAGAGAAAGAGCCGCGAGTCCTGCCACTGCGCTCAATGCCATGCGTTGCGTCTTCATGGGGCTCACGCTAGCAGCGAACGCGTCGGGCAGCAGAGCTTCTGAGAAAAGTCTCATCTGCGCGAACGCCGATTCTCGGGCGAGCTCGGACCATGCCTCATCCTCGAGGCCCGGCGTTCGATGGGTTCGGATCCTCAGTCAAGGCAGAACTCGTTGCCCTCAGGGTCGGCCATGATGATGAAGCCCTGTTCCATCGGCGGATCGGGATCGACACGTCTGAGCCGACGTCCTCCGATCTCTGACAGGCGCACGCATTCGGCTTCCAGTGCCTCCATCCGTTCCTCGCCTTCGAGGCCCGGTGCCGATCGGACGTCGAGATGGATGCGGTTCTTCACCGTTTTGTCTTCGGGGACGGTCTGGAAGAACAGGCGGGGTCCGATGCCCTCGGGGTCTTCGATGGCCGCGCGCATGTTCTCCGGCCCGAGCTCGATCCCGAGTTCGGCGATGAAGGCTTTCCAAGCGTCGAACGGATCGTCGTCGCCGAGTTCGACGCCCGGCGGGCCAGGAATGATGTAGCCGAGTGCCGATGCCCAGAACCTCGCCGTCTTCACCGGGTCATGGCAGTCGAAAGTGACTTGGACTCTTCTGCTCATCTCAGTCTCTCCTCGCTGAGTAAGGGTCGAGCGCCGACCAGCGGTGTCATCACCGACCAGTCACCGGTTTCCGGACCGCACAGGTCCCATCATCCTCCCTGTTCGTCAGAACGACCAGCACCGGATCAGACAGCCAACGGCTCGTCGAGGGAGAACAGACTCGGGGTCTCGTGCCTGATCGTCTCCCCGAAGGTGAGCGCCCCGCCGAAGAGTCCTTCGACCGCATCGACGGTGTACAGCACTCGATCGCGTGAGATCGGGGGCATGAGGTCGCCGTCCTTGAGGTAGCGCTTGAGTGAGCCGGTCGCCGCTGCCCTCAACCCGAGGCGACCGGCGATGGACCATGTGATGCATTCGGTTTCGAAACGCACCTGGGCCCTGTCGATCCCGGGCTCACTGCCGATGACGCCGAGCTTCGGCCGGTCGCCACGGTGACCTGCGAAGACGAGGGCTAACTCCTCGATCAGGTGCACGAGCATAACTGTGGGGCTGCGGGTCGTCGGCAGCGTCTCGGGCAGCAGATCCTTTCCGCGCAGGGCGGCGATGACCGTGTTGAGGCCGTCCCAGGTCGGGGCACGGTTCGCGGTGTCGGGGCCGGCCGCCTCGGCGGAGGCCGTCGATCCCGCAGCGGGAGGGACTGACGGTTCCGCAGCGGAAGGGACTGACGCTTCCGGGCAGGATCGGGAGACTACCGCCGCATCGAGTGCTGTGAGCTGGGGAGACCGGCGGATAGCACAGAGCAGCTCGTCCCACGACAGAAGTGAGCTGCGCTCGCGTGGCTCGCTGTAGAGGGCGTCGAATGAGTGCGGGTTTACGTCCATACGCTCAATCTAGGACTCGACACTGACGTGAGATTAGGCGAACCTCGGACCTGCACGACATGCCGGTCGGGCAGTAGGCTCGGACTGCATGGACAGCGGCAGAGCTCCGCCGAGATCCCAGGAATAAGGGACTGAGGAACTGAGCAGGGCGAAGTCCCGGCGACGGAAGAGGAGAGTCACATGGCTGAGAACAACGGCGACATTCATCTGCATATCGGGCCCGAAGAGCTTGTCATCCGCCAGCGCTACCAGGTCATCAGCATCGCCAATGATGTGCTCATCGGCGTGTGGTTCCTCATCGGCAGCTTCATGTTCTTCTCCGACGCTCTGATGACCACCGGCACCTGGCTGTTCGTCATCGGCAGCATCGAGATGCTCATCCGCCCGGTCATCCGACTCATCCGGCACCTGCATCTGCAGAGGTTCCGCGGATCCAGCGGCGTCACCGCCGACTCGGGATACGACTTCTGAACAGGGACGACCAGTCGAACCTGACGAGGACGTGGGCGGCCACCGCCACCGCGCCCATCGTCGGTGCACCGCAGGCCCAGTCGCCGGCGGTCAGCGGTCTGCCGAGTACGGCGAGTTCCCGTCGGGCATAAGCGGCGCCCGGCCACATGATCGGCAGAGCCGTGATCACTCCCGCGGTGTATCGTCGAGCTGCGACTGCCGAGAGCAGGTGGGTGAACACGTGAGCTTCGAGGCCGGCGACCGACGCCCGATAGAAGCGTGAGGCTCCCCCTGTCCGAACCCCTCGGATGCCGGCAGCGGCGAGCCCGACCCCGACCACTCCGATCGCGGCCACGCTCTGCTTCGTCGACATCCGCACAGCGTCGATTCCAGTGAGATCGGCGATGTAGTCGGTCGTCGCGGGGAAGGTCAGTGCCTCCTCCGCGTCGTGGAGAGCCCAAGCGGCGAACAGCATGATCGGTCCGCGCATTGCGTTCCCTTCAGACGACAGAACTCGCAGACTCATTGCACCACACAATCGCTTCGGAGGTCCGTTGTCGCGGGGGCCGTGCCGCTTCAGGACAGGTTCACTCGTCCATCAGCAAGGCGAAATCGACGATGAGAGGATTCCTGGGCCCACCGGTGGTCGTGGGTTGTCGCGAGGACGGCGCCGCCTCGAGCCAGGAAGCCATCGATGATCGCGCTCAGTCGGTCCATTCCCGTCCGGTCGCGACCGATCGTGGGTTCGTCGAGAAGTAGGACTTCTGCGCCTGTGACAAGGGCCGAGGCGATGACGAGGTCTTTGCGCCGGGGCGTGTCGAGGTCGAATGGATGCTCCTCACACACGGCAGCCAGATCGGCCTCGTCCAACGCCGTGTCGACGATGCGGCGACGCTGTTCGATCATCTCCGGCCGGTCGCGCCGCCGGTGGCGCGGCAGCGGAGCCGCACGCATGAGCTCGGATCGCACGGTCGCCGCCGAGAGCTGGACACCGGGGTCCTGTCCGACCCATCCCAGATGAGCGCTGCGCACGTGGGCGGGCAGGTCCAGCAGATTCGTCCCTTCGCCGAGGCGGCTCGCCGTGACCGTGCCCGCGCAGTCAGCCGACCGATCGAGGAGTCCGATGAGCCCGCGCAGCAGAGTCGACTTCCCCGCTCCGTTGGCGCCGGTGAGGGTGCTCAGCTCACCGGGGTGAAGGTCGAAGTCGACGCCTTTGAGCACAACTGTGCCTGCGCGGTCCACGCCGAAGTCCCTCACCTTAAGCACGGTTTCGGTACTCACGGGTGCGGTCGGAATGACCGGACCGGGCGGATCAACGGGACGGGTGTCCCAGACTCCCTGCAGCTCTGCGGAACGGCCCAGCTCGTCACGTGTACCTGCGAAAGCGTCGGCGTCAGTGACAGCGTCGAATTCGGTGTCGGGGTCGGCGTCGGCGTCAGTGTCGACCCCGGAGTCCTCGGGCGCGACGTGAGCCGGCTTCAGCCTGCCCGCGTCAAGGAAGCGCACCTCGTGGCAGGAGAGAGCAAGCTCGTCGATCTGGTGTCCGGTGATGAGCACCGAACGCCCACGACCACAGGTCTCCCGCAGGGCCGCCGCCAGACCTCGACGCATATCGGGGTCGAGTGACTGCGAGGGCTGGTCCAGAATGAGCAGATCGGGGTCGAGTGCGGTGATCCTCGACAACGCCACCAATTGGCGCTGACCGCCGGAGAGCGTATCGAGACGGCGGGCCCACAGGCCATCGATCCCCAACCGTGCCAGTGCAGTCCGCGCCCGCTCCTCTGAATCGACCCCAGCAATGCCGCGCAATCTGCACGCCAACTGGACCTCATCCTCGACGTGGCTGGTCATTCCGCTCAACTGGGCTTCCGGATCATCGCCGAGGAGGCCGACCGTCCCAGCGGCACCGACGTGCCCGGTCGAAGTTCCTCTGGCTCCGAGCAGACCGGCCAACGCCCGAGCCAGGGTCGATGTTCCCGATCCGACGGGACCGAGAACCGCGGTCATCGATCCTGCCGGCAGCGACAGGGCGACATCGGTCAGAGCCTGGGTCTCTTCACCGGCGTAGGTGAATCCGAAACCTGTCATCGCCGTCACCTCAGCGGACACCGATCAGTTGAGAGGAGTTCGGCAGCGGCAGCACACCGGCCACCGAGGCGGAGACGAGACCGACCGCGAGGACAGCGATGGTGAGACGCAGCAGTCCCTGTCCGCGACCGGTGTGGTAGTCGTGCAGTTCGACACGGCGACTGTTCGCTCCGAGGCCGCTCTGTTCGAGCACCTCGTGGCGCTGTTCGACCTCGATGAGCACCGAGGTGAACAGGCCCGTGACGATGCCCGGCAGCAGCCGCATCCGCACGCGCCAGCGCTGCGTCGCCCAGCCTCGGGCCTTTCGGGCTTCGATGACGTGGCGGGTTCGGGCGCCGATGAGAGGGATGAGTCCGATTGCGGAGGCGCACACATAGGCGATGCTGTCGGGCAGCCGGAGCATGCGCAGACCATCGAAGAGTCGAGCCGAATCGGTGCCGAGGCCGAAGAGGGCACACAGGCCGATGAGTGCGGTCACGCGCAGCCAGATCTGGATTGCGATGCTCAGTCCTTCGACGCTGAGATGCGCCGGTGCTGCCTCCCAGAGGACATGCACCTCGGCGCCCGGGTAGAAGAACCCCTGCACGATGACGAGCACGAACAGCGTCGGCAGGCACAGCACGGCGACGCCGAGGGCCCACGACCGCAGACGCAGCGCCGGTGAGACGACGACTGTGAGCCCGGTGGCGACGATGACGGCCATGGGCACCACGGGTGAGGGCACCCCGAAGACGAGCAGGAGGCTGCTGAAGAGGATGACGATCTCGGTAGCCGGATGCAGCCGGCGACCGAGGTCAGTGCGACCGTCGTCTGGAGATACGGCGGCGTCTCCGGCGCTGGGGGTCACAGGATCGGCGGCGATCATTCCGCCGCAGGCGCCGACCCGGCCGTCGCTCCGGCAGGCGTTGTGCTCTCAATCGACGCTGCCTTCGGGCGGCTGTGCCGGGCGAAGGGGTAGCGACCGATGATGCGTTTGGGCAGCGACCGGATGACGACATAGGCGAGGGCGAAGATGAGCGCCTTGTCAACGATGTCGGAGACCATGCTCTGAGCGAAGGTGGCGTTGAACATCTCGAGGCCCGCGGCTTGGAGGATGGCCACGACTCCCCCGGTTCCGGCTCCGAGTCCGCCGCCGAAGACGTAGGCGGCTACGGGTGCTCCGATGGCACCGGCGGGAACCCCGGCGACGGCGCCGACGATGACCGCCGTCCAGGGCGTGCGGAAGACCCCGAGTCGTGCTGCCCAGCCGGCGGCAGCTCCGATGAATGCGGCCCCGGAGCTGAAGGCGATGACGCTGGGGCTCAGGGTCACGCCCCAGATGAGGTTCGAGATGATTCCCGTGAAGGCACCTGCGGCGGGCCCTGCCAGGACGCCGATGAGCACCGTTCCGATGGAGTCGAGGTAGAGGGGTACGGGAGTGTAGTTGCCGATGATCTGCCCGATGACGATGTTGAGGGCGATGGCGACCGGAATGAGGGCGAGAACGCTGCGGGGAATCAGCGGGAGGGTACCGGCGGCGAGCAGAATGCCTCCGACCAGATAGCCGAGCATGACCCACAGAGTGGTATGGCCGAGGTCGACACCGAGGTTGGCCGGTTGGGTCAGCAGCACGGCGACGTAGGTGCCGATGACGATGAGGGTGCCGAGCAGAGTGAGGGCGAGAGCTAGGGTGCGGTTGCGGTTTTGTCCGGGACCGACCGTCGTGGTCGGCCCCTGCCCAGACTGTCTGGAGTGTGCGGTCATGCTTGTGGTCCTTTCATCAGGGTGGAGCTGAGGTGGTCGAGGAAAGCAGGAGCGTCGATGGTGCGGATGATCTCTGCATTCACGGGGCGGCTCCACCGTCCCAGCCAATCGGCGACGGTTTCGCCTCGTGTGAGTGTACCCGTGAGTTCGACATCGACTGGTGCCCACAGCGTCGACGCCCACGGCAGCTCCCCCGCAGATCCTCGTTCGGGCACCGAGGCGGCCGCCTCCGAGACGTTGGTGTTCGGATCTTTGGGCGCTGTCCCGAGCGACTCAGCGGTGTTCTGTCGTGCCCAGGACAGGGCGCAGGCGAGGACGAAAGGGTCGTGGATGTGGGCGAGATAACCGAGTCCGTCGGATTCGTGGAACTCGAAGTAGAAGCGCAGAGCTTCGGAAAGCTGTTCGAGGACCGACTGCCAGTGGTCGTCGGCACCGTCGGCAGGGGCTCCGTCGAGGATCGCGGTGAGGCGCTCAGGTGTCATCTCAACGGCTTCGGTCGCTTCGATGGGGGCGATGGCCGGCAGTTGACTGAGGTGACCGCTCGCATGCGCTGTGCCGAATGCCTCGAGCACTCGGGCCGTGGACTCTGGGTCGAAGGTGACGTTCCATTCCGTCGTCGGGTGGGTGTTGCCGCGGTAGTTGAATGCTCCGCCCATGATGAAGAGGCGCTTGAACAGACTCGGCAGATCCGGGTCGATCTCGAGGGCCAAGGCGAGATTCGTGGCCGGACCGATGACGACGCCGAGGAGCTGGCCGGGATGGGCGTGGGCAGCATCGACCCACGCTTGAGCAGCCGATACCGAACTCGCCGGGGCGCTCGGGTCCGGCACCCGCGCGTATCCGCGTCCGGTCTCGCCATGGGTGAGGTCGGCGTATTCCAGGGCTTCGCCCGTTGCCGTCTCCGATCCCTGCGATTCCGCCTGCAGGGCCTGCCGTGCCAGTGGAAGACTGTGGCCGGCGTGGACGGGTACGTCGCTGCGCCCGGCCAGCGTCAGCCAACCGCGGGTGTTCTCGACGACCTGGGCGGTGGCCACGTTGCCTCCAGAGGCCGCGATGCCGACGACGTCGACGTCGTCTTGGCAGCACAGGTAGGCCAGCGCAATGGCATCGTCGATTCCGGGGTCGCAGTCGAGGAAGAGCGGCAGAGTGCAAGACATGGTCCCATTCTGCCGGACGCGTGCGCTCACCATCGTCGGACGCGGGCCCAATTTCCGCAGGCTTGCGTGGACCCCCTTCTCACCAATCGACAGCAGAGGTAGAGCTTCGTCGAAGGAGGTTCGTCGATTCCGAACCTCTCTCTCATGTCGATGGCTTCCTCACTGCCGAAGGGAGTACCGATGAGTTCGCCGAACGGCATGCTGGTGATCCACGGTTTGGCGGCGAAGGTGAAGGCGTTGAGGAACATCTCACAGTCGCAGCAGCAGGCACCCATGCTGCTCAGCCGCGCGAGCAGTGCCGTGGCACGTGGAGCCGTACGGTCGCGGAAGCCTTCTGCGAACCGGTGTGTGCCATTGCAGCCGAATTCCCCGAGCTGGCGGAACACATAGCAGGCCAGGCATTCGCCGGGGCGCGGTGCGAAGACGCGGGCGGTTTCCTCATCGATGATCGTTCTGACGTCGTTGTCAACGGTGTTCTTGTCCATGACCACACAGTTGCAGACGTCACTGACATGAAATGAAGTCGATTCCTAGCATTCACCGATTTTTGTCCTATTTATGCAGGTCAGCACCCTGAAAAGATTTTCAGCTTAGAATCGTGTCCATGAGCATTCTCGTCATCGGTGAAGCCCTCATCGACATCGTCAGTTCGCCCGGGGTTCCCGACCGCTATGCACCGGGTGGAGCACCGGCCAATGTCGCTCTCGGTTTGGGCCGCCTCGGCGACGATGTCGAGTTCCTCACCGATGTCGGTGATGACTTCCACGGCGGATTCCTTCTCGCTCATCTGCGGGAGTCCCAGGTTGACGTGCTCGCCACCCCTCGAGGCGGCACCTCCACAGCGCTGGCCCGCCTGGCCGATGACGGTTCGGCCGAGTACGAGTTCCGGCTGCGGTGGGATCCCGATTCGTCGCTGCTCGGAAGCAGCGCCTGTTCGGCCCTGCATTTCGCGTCGATCGCAGCTTTCCTCGAGCCGGGCTCCGCCGTGATCGACCGACTCCTCGACGCTGTCCCGGAACAGCCAGATCCGCAGACGGCAGGCCTGCAGAGAGCAGGGACGCTCATCTCCTTCGACCCGAATATCCGGCCGTCGATCGTCGGTTCCCACGAGGATGTGCTGCCACGATTCGAGGAGTTGGCGCGTCGGGTCGACGTCCTCAAACTCAGCGATGTCGATGCCGATTGGCTCTATCCCGATCTTACTGAGGAAGCACAGGTCGATCGTCTGCTCGATCTTGGTCCGGGTCTGGTGGCGATGACTCGCGGCGGTGACGGAGCGATCTTGGCGACCGCCTCGGCGCGGGTGACGGTGGCTTCGGCTCGGGTTGACGTGACGGATACGATCGGGGCCGGGGACACGTTCATGGTCTCCCTCATCCACGATCTGCATGCCTCGACATCACCGGTGTCCTCCCTCGGTGCGGCAGAGCTCATGGCCCTGGGAGATCGTGCATCTGCGCTGGCCGGGATCACCGTCGGCCGCGGCGGCGCAGATCTTCCGTGGGCCGCGGATCTCACGAACTGAGGAACTCGCCGAGCTGTCGCAGGCAGATGTCGTGGCCGTTGCGGTGTCCGTCGATCATTCCCTCACCGACGAAGGACACGACTTGGTCGACGAGCCCGACCCGGGTTCCTGTCGGGATGGCGGTCAGGGTCCAGGTGATGATGGCCGTCGACAGGATCTCATCGTCTTTGGTGAGAGTCTCGGTGGTCACGATATGACGCTCCGGTTCCAATGAGCAGTACTGACCGGTGGAGATGAACTCGAGTTCTCCCGGTGATCCGCAGCGGGCATGGATCGCTCCCCCGGGACGGAAATCGTCGATGTCGCAGACCATCTCCTCGCCTTCGGGAACTCCCCACTGCACACGCTGGCCGGTATCGGCGAAGGCGTTCCACACCGCCGAGATCGGGTGCTCGAAATCAGCGCCGAGGCGGATCGTCGCGGTCACCGGCACGCGCTGATCGGATGCTGTTTCACTCACCGAAGAACACCTCCTCGTGTCCGCTTGGGGCCGAGTGCTCCGCCTCGTAGGCGGCCTGCAGTCGCTCCGAGGAACGCGGTTCGTCAGGATTCGGGCGCGGCGCCCCGAGGTGGGTCTCTCGAAGCTCATCCATGAGACCGCCGACGAGTTGGGGGTCATCGGCCATGATTCTGGATCGGATCGTCAGCTCCGGTGAGGTCTCCCGGTGGGTCATCCCCCAGGTGCCGAGGGCGACCATGACCGGCAGGGTCTGGATTCCAGCCTCGGTGAGGGAGTATTCGGCTCGCTGCCCGCGCGTGGCTTCCGCCCTTGTCAGCAGCCCTTCATCGACGAGTTTCTTCAGCCGGCTGGAGAGCATGTTCGACGCGATGCCCTCGTCATTGCGGGTGAGCAGCTCACGGAAGTGGCGGCGATCGCCGAAGATGATGTCGCGCAGGACGATGAGCGACCAGTTGTCCCCGAGCACCTCGACCGCGGCATTGATGGCACATCCCGAGCGCGGCTGAGCAGACATCGTTCCACCTCCAGTGATTGCATTCTGAAACTACTTAATCCTACACTGGGTCCACTTCCCCGGAACCGACGCCATCCGTCGGGCTGAAGACATCAGCCGAACCAGCACATTGGAGTGCTCATGGCCAAAGCGTGTGTCAACAACCTCTTCGTCTCCCTCGACGGATTCGCTGCCGGCGAGTTCGTCACCTTCGATCAGCCGATCGGCGAAGCCCAAGCACTGTTCTCTTTCTTCGACGGCCGCGGCATCGAGGGAGTGGACAAGGTCGACGCCCCGGTGACCGCAGACCGCGCTCTGTTCGCCATGTGGGGGCAGGGCATCGGAGCCGAGATCATGGGCCGGAAGAAGTTCGGTCCCCAGACTGGGCCGTGGCCTGACGACGGCTGGCGTGGCTGGTGGGGTGAGGAGCCGCCGTTCAAGACCCCGTGCTTCGTTCTCACTCATCATCAGCGGGAGCCGATGGAGTTCGACAACGGCACGAGTTTCCACTTCATCGACGCCTCGCCCGCGGAGGCACTGGCCGAGGCGAGCGCTGCCGCTGACGGCGGCAATGTCCGCATCGGCGGCGGTCCTTCGATGGTCAGACAGTTCCTTGCGGACGGCCTCGTCGACTTCATGCACCTCGTCATCGTCCCGGTCACCCTCGGCCGCGGGGTCTGGCTCTGGGAGGGCCTCGAGGGACTTGAGAAGGATTTCACGATCGAGAGCCTCACCACGGCCAGCGGCCTGACCCATCAATTGTGGAATCACCGAGGCTGATCTGCCCGAGGACTCAGGGGTCCGGTCCCTGCGGGTGCGACAATCCCGATGGCCCGCCGTTCCCTAACGGAACGGCGGGCCATCGGGTCAGTGGGCCGCTCGGACCCGGGTGACGGCTCGGAGCGGTCGGACTCAGGTCAGCGGATCGCCTCGGCGATGGGGGTCTGCCCGTCATAGAAGTTCACGGTCTCGCGCACCGCAGCGGACTCGGCGATGACGTGGGTGATGACGTCGGCGACGAGGTCGCGTGAGGTCACCCGCACATCGTCGGCCGGCGTCTGCCCATCGAGGTCGCCGGCCGCATCGGCGATGAGAACCTTGCCGCTGGAGGGCTCGAGGGTCAGACCGCCGGGTCCGAGGATCGTGAAGTCCAACGAGCTGGCTCGCAGGTGCTCATCGGCGCCGCTCTTGGCCTGCACGTAGGGGTAGAAGGAGCTCTCCGGGTCGACGCGGTCCGAGTCGACGGAGGCGCTGGCGTAAGAGACCATGACGAAGCGCTTGACCCCGGCCTGTTCGGCGGCGTCGATGGATCGCTTGGCTGCTTCGAGGTCGACGGCCCTAGTCCGCTCCGGGCTGCCGCCGCCGGCTCCGGCGGAGAACACGACAGCCTGGGCTCCTGCGAACAGGTCGGCGAGCGCCTGGGTGTCGGCGGTTTCGATGTCGAGGACGACTGGGTTGGCCCCAGCGGTTTTGACATCGGATGACTGGTCGGGGTTGCGGATCACCGAGTCGACGGCGAAGCCTGCGGCCTTGAGCTTGGGCGCGGCCAGAAGTGCGATCTTTCCATGGCCGCCGAGAACGACGACACGAGCTGAATCAGACATATCTTCCTCTGCTGTTGGTGATGGTCGTACCTCGCACAGCGATCAAGCTGCTGCGATTATTCCCGCCGGTCTCCAACCGAGATCGCAGGCTCAGCGGTCACCGCCCGAGAAGTGTTGGACTCAGCGCCTGACCACCGTCGAGGACGGGGATTGGCTGAAGCCTGCCCGTGGGGTTTGTGTCCGAATGCTCAGGTCGGTCACGGCGGCCGGTACGCTGAAGCCTATGCCCGAGGACTATTCGCCTGCCGCCGTCGTGCACCGGTTGGAGCGCGGACGACCCGTATCAATCCCCTCGTCGACGCGACACATCGTCCTCACCTTGGTCCTCGCTCTCATCATCGGATTCGGGCTGCTCGCCGCCTTCGTGTGGATCGTCACCGCCACGATCAGGGACGGCCGCAGCTGGTGGCTCATCATCGCCAATCTGCGCATGTGGGCCGTCGTCGTCGGCATCATCGGCTGCCTCGTCGTCGCTCCGATCGGTGTGTTCCTGCGACTGCACCGACGAGAATCCCTCGTCCTCTCTCCTGCAGGAGTCTCCCTGGCCCGAAACGGCCGGATCCTGCCCGCGACGTTCTTGCCGTGGAATGACATCAAGATGGTCGTGTTCGAACGTGCCGTCTCCCGCGGCCCGAAGATGCTCGCCTACATCCTCACCGAGGAAGCGACCCGCCGGTTGCGCGGACGGAAGCTCAATCCCCGCATCGTTGTCCGCAGCGGATTCGTCCTCAGCCACCGCCGACTGCATCCGGTGCTGGCGGCCGCGCATTCCCGGTTTTCGACACAGTCCCAGGGACGCTGGTAGGTTCACCCCCTCGCGTGCTCTACCGTTGAGATCATGATCCGACGCCTCCTCGCCCGCGCCTTCTGGACCTTCAGCAGGTGGAACCTCGTCACCGAGCCCGCTCCGAACCGTCCGACCATCCTCGTCGGAGCTCCGCACACCTCGAACTGGGACTTTGTCGTGATGCTCGCAATCGCGTGGCGCATGCGCGTCGACGTCCATTGGCTGGGCAAGCATTCCCTGTTCACCGGATGGCGTGGACCGATCATGCGCGGGCTCGGCGGGATTCCCGTCGATCGGTCGGATCCGAGCAAGATCGTCGACGAGGTGGTAGACCGCATGCGTCACGGTGAGGTCTTCGCGCTCGTCATCACTCCGGACGGCACCCGCGGCGGACACACACATTGGAAATCCGGGTTCCATCGCATCGCGATGGCTACTGGTATGCCCGTAACGCTGGGCTACCTGGATACCGCGACCCGGACGACGGGGCTGGGCCCGACTCTGGAGATGACCGGCGACATCGCCGCAGACATGGATCGGATCCGCAAATTCTACGCCGACAAGCGTGGAATCCGCCCGCACTTGCAGATCACGCCGAGGCTGCGCGAAGAAGACTTCGCCGGTGACGATCGCGAAGGCGAAGTGGAGAAGGACTGAGATGGACGGTGATCTGCGCGTCCCCGCTGGGCCGGGGATCCCTGCCGGGCTGGTCATCCCCGCGTCCGACCTGTCCGAACAGTTCTCCCGGTCGTCCGGTCCGGGCGGCCAGCACGTCAACACTTCCGATTCACGGGTGCAGCTGAGCCTCGACCTGGCTGCGGCGAGCTTCCTCACCGAGTCTCAGCGCGATCGGGTGCTCAGTCGGTTGGCGCCACGCCTGTCGGGCACTGTGGTCACTGTGACCTCGGAGAGGCAGCGGTCGCAGCTGAAGAATCGTCAGGACGCACGCATACGTCTCGCGCAGCTGCTGCGTGAAGCGTTGGCTCCGCCGGTGCAGCGGCGAGCCACCAAGCCGTCCCGCAATTCCCGCCGCCGGCGAGTGAAGTCCGAACAGCGGCGGTCGGAGATCAAACGCAACCGCCGCAGGCCGCGCCTCGACTGAGGTGCCGTGACAGCAGCAGTGTCGAAGAGCAGAATGGGCGACATGAACAGCATCGACATTCTCACCGACCTGTCCCAGCGCCCCCTCCAAGCGGCACAGGCACTGCCCGACCTCTCCCCCGAACAACTCAACGACCACCTCGGCGGTCATCCGAATTCCGTGGCCTGGCTGCTGTGGCACAGCGGCCGTGAGATCGACGTGCAGCTCTCAGCCCTCACGGGCAAGCGCGAGCAGTGGGAGGACTTCCGGAACCGGTTCGATCTCGGCGAGATCGGCGAGACCTTCGGCTACGGACACAGTCCCGAACAGGCGGCAGAGATCAAGGTCGACGATCAACAGCTGCTCGTCGACTACCTCGCCGCTACTCTGAACGCGTTCACCGACTATGCAAAGACGCTCTCCGAGGATGACTTCGACGAAGTCATCGACAGGAACTGGACTCCGGCAGTCACTCGCGGCGTCCGCATGGTCTCGATCATCGACGATGCGATTCAGCACGTCGCGCAGGCGGCATTCATCGCCGGCGCTCCGGCCTGACCTCCGACGTCGGCTGTCCTGATCTCCAACGCCGCTCCGGTCTGTTCTCCAACGCCGGTCAAGGGCGGCGGAAGTCCCTGACCTCGCCGAGGCCGTCCATCCCGGCCGCTCGATAGGTGGCGACGGCGGCGGTGTTCGATGACGGAGTGGCCACGTTGACACTCGACGCTCCCATCAACCGCAGTGCGCTTGCAGCACCGAGCGCCATTTCCGTGCCATACCCGAGGCCGCGGTGGTCACCATGAACTCCGAGAGGTTCGATGATGCCGGGGCGACCGTGTCCAGCTGACCAGACGGTGGTGGCGCCGACGGCAGCACCGTCCGTGGAATAGCCGACGAGACACCGAGCCTGTTGGTAGGCGTGTCCTGCAGCCATCAGCTGCCATCGCTCAGCGGTCAGTGATGCGCCGGGGAATGCGGCGGATTCGACGCTGACCCGGTCAGCGATGTCGTCCGCTTCGACAGTCTCGAACCTCAACGAGGTCGGTGGGACAGAATCTGACAGTGCGCGGTGCAGGACGGTCCAGGGTTCGTCGGGTGTCCATCCCGCCTCGTTGAGGGTGTGCTGCAGCGCGGGTCCGAACCGGGATTCGACGATTCCCGTCCCTGGTGGGAGGAGATCGGACAGAGTGGTCTCGATAGCAGTCACGACCGCCTCGGCGAGGGTTTCATCCGCGGCATGGTCGGGCGAGATCGCCATGCGAATGAGTTCGGTTTCGTCGAGGAATCCGACGGCTGCGATCTCGCCGTACCGCGTCCACACCCGCAGTCCCGAGGCAAGCGCTTGCGAGCCGAAGCGCTGATACCAGCCGAAGTCGCCAGGATGGACTTGGACGGGCAGCCCCTCGCACTGCCAGGACGCGACAGCATCGATGATGTTCGAAAGGTCCTCGGCGGACGGAATCATCATGGTGGGCCAGCCTCGATCTTTAACCTGCGATGACGCGGGTTGCGAATTCGACGATCTCCGCTTCCGCCTCGGCGCGAGTCGTCGGTTCATTGTGGACTTCGTGCCGGACTCCTGAAAAGACTCGTGTGCGCACGTCTGCGTGACCGGTCTCTCGCAGCCTGTTGGCCACGTGGTAAGCGCCTTCGCCGTAGTTCGCGACCGGATCCTGGTCACCCGCGAGGATGAGCACCGGCAGATCGCTTGAGATCGTCTCATACCAGTAATCGGCATTGGCTTCGTCATAGATGTCGACGAACCCCTGCAGGAACCGCGCACTCATCGGGGCACCGAAATTATTGAACGGGTCACGGCCGTGATCGGCGACGACCGCCTCGTCGAGGGCAACCCATGCAGTGGGTCCTGCATCGGGACCGCAGCGGTCGAGGAACCCGTCGAAGAGCTGTCCCACCAGATGGTCTGCAGCAGGTTCCGCACGATGGTCGCCAGCGGCCGCCTCGGCGAGTTCAGCGCGGTCGATGGTCTGTTCGATTCCCTTCATCTGCGCGGCGATTCCGCACAGCGCCAGCCCGGTGAGTTCGGCTTCAGGGCGGGATGCCATGGAGCGGGCGATCATCGACCCTCAGCTGTGGCCGAAGACGATATAGGGCAGTCCGGGCAGGATCTCACGCGCCTTCGCCTGCAGAGTCACCTCGTCGTCGACGACGACGCGCGCGGCCTCGTCTCCGGCGTCGGCCCAGACACCCGACTCCATGGCAGTGCGCCCGTGCCCTGCGTGGTCACTGGCGACGACGGCGAAGCCGGCATCGAGCAAGGTGCTGATGAGGTGGAGGTAGCGGCGGGAATGTTCGCCGAGGCCGTGGATGATCTGCACGATGCCGTTCGGCGCCGTCGTGGGAGTGTGGAGCCACGCGTTGATCGTGTCGCGATCGTTGCTCGAGGGGAACGTGATTTCATGCAGGGCCAAGGCCGGACTCCTTTGTCAGTTTCGCTGCCGGCCCCGTGATTTCGGTGCGGGCAGAACAATCGCTGAGATGCAGATGATGCAGATACTGTACCGCGGATCTCAGGCATCGACTCCGTGCAGACGGGCGTGCAGGTTCCGCACCTGGGAGCTCAATTCCGGATCGGGTCCGGCGACTTCGATTCCCGGGGCGACGTCCTGAACGCGCAGCGGCAGTACGGGACCGGGGGCCAGACCCCAGTCCTTGTGCCAGGCGCTCACCTGCTGGCTGCGGCTGGCGTAGACGATGCGGCCGAGGCCCACCCACGCGTGCGCCGCTGAGCACATCGGGCAGTGTTCGCCGGAGGTGAAGACGACAGATTCAGCTCGTTGTTCGGGTGTGAGATGTTCGGCTGCCCGGCGAGCGATTTCGAATTCGGGGTGACGGGTGTGGTCGCCGCCGGCCACCCGGTTGCGGTCGGCGAAGAGTTCACGACCGTCGGCGTCGACGAGCACGGAACCGAATGGTTCGTCTCCGGCGGCAAGGGCTTCGCGCGCCAGGTCGACGCTTCGGGTGAGGAATCTGCGGTCATCATCATTGAGATCAAGTTGAGGTTCCATGTTCCTCATCCAATCACAGCGGGCAATTCTATGGTCCATGCCGTTCGAAGCCGTGTCATTCACCGAGGTCACCACCGAAGGCCTCGAGTCCTCTCCCGTCGCCGAGGCGCTGGCGAGCCTACGTGCCAACGAGGCACGGTACTTCTCCAATAAGTACAAACACACGTTCACCGTGACGCCGGCTGCTGAAGCTCAGGACGTTCTGAGGTGGGTCGAGGAGGTCCTCGAATCCGGACGTGAGATCGTTCCGACCTCGCCGGCACTCGAGGTCAGCATCAATGACGTCGACGGCGTCTACTGGGTGGAGGCCGCGAACGACCCTTTGACGGGTGGTCGTTCGCGGACTCAGCTCATCGGGTTCAGTCCTTTTCAGGTTCAGTCTCTGAGGATGTACTTCAGGGTTTCGACCACCTGGTCGGTCGTCTGGCACCAGGCCTTGGCTTCGGCATCGACCTCTTTGAGCGGATGAATGATGTCGGCGTCGTGGAGGGTCACATAGGGTGTGCCGAGCGCTGCGCAGTAGCCGGCGTCGAAAGCGGCGTTCCACTGCTTGTACTTGTCACCGAAGCGCACGACGACCATATCGGCCTTCTCGATCAGGGTGCGGGTGCGGATGGCGTTGACCTTCGACGACTGGTGATCGCGCCAGAAGGAGCTGTCGTTCTCGCCGAGGTGGTCACCGGCGGCATCGCTGGCGGGGTGGTCGGTCACCGGGGCGGTGAATTCGATGTCGAGACCCGCCGCCTCGGTGCCGCGCTTGATCTCGTCGCGCCAATCGGTGTGGATCTCACCGGACAGGTAGACAGAGAAGCTCATGATCGAGTACTCCTGATTCCAATAGGCGTGGGACCGGCACGGCCCTTTCAGGACCACCATAGCCAATTGGTGGTCGTCAGCACCGGTCTCACCCAGGAGGTCGGGGTCAGCGAAAGCGTTCGGACAGGTAGGCTTCTGCGATGCTCAGATGCCCTTGGCTGCCGATTGAGTTCTTCGCCTTCTGCGTGTACGCATGATTGGCGAGGGGAACTTTTACCGTCTTGACGTCGACTCCGCGGCTTCGGGCCGATTCGGCCCATGAAAGCTGGTCGGTTGGGGTGATCACGTCATCGCGCATCGCTGTCATCATAAGCATCGGCGGCGCGGGTGCTTTCAGATGCGTGACGGAATCGGCCACTGAGTAGCGGTCCGGATATTCCTTTGGTGTGCCACCCGTGTAGCTGGTCGCGAATAGGCGCGTGCCGGATCCCGCACCTGGCCCGGTGGGGGCGTTCTCGTAGAGACCTGTCACGTCGAATGCGGGGTAGTCGGCAATGACCGCCGCCGGAACCGGAACCTTCCCACCGCAGGACGATTCGGCGTCGCCTTGCGCTGCGGCACCGGCGGTATTGGCGACCATGTTGCTGCCCGAACTCTCGCCCCAGAACGCAAGGCGATCGGTATCTGCACCGATCGTGTCTGCGTGGGTCTGAATCCAGCTTGCCGCACAGGCCACCTGCGACGGTGCGCTCTGCCAGGTTGCGTTATCCAGGGTGGCGAGTTCGTATTCGACAGATACGACCAAGTAGCCGTGATCAGCGAGTTCACGGAGCTCTGAACTCGCTGCGTCCGGGTCGCCTGCGATCCAACCGCCTCCGTGGACGTACATGATCGTCGGGGCTGAACCCTTCGCTCTCTCAGGTTCGTAGATCGATACGGAGAGGTCATCGCCTGAGCTGGATTTGTCGTACACTTCCTTGCGATCAGGCGACGCCGAGTCGATCGCCGAGAGCCCGAACGTCGCAGTGAACAAGTTCACCGAACCACCAGCCGAGGCGATGGCGACGAGGAGCACAATGACGACCGCCAGATTCGCGATCGTGCTCACCACTCCGAATCCTGTCACCACAGCTCCGGTCCATCGACGGCCTCGGCGCAGCCAGACGATTCCGAACCCAAGCACAATCGCTCCGACCACAGTCGCCATCGGCGCAATCGTCGGCGCAAACCGGGCCGCAGCGGAACTGAACGGGCCAAGCCCGGGAATAAGCGATGCCAGGCCGATGACCGCAGCGATCGCACCGAACACGAGCGCGAGGATGAGACCCGTTGCCCGAACTGTTTTGGTCACGCGCTGAGGCACCGCGGGCTGTGACGAATTCTTGCTGGCTGTCACCTTCGGTCCTCGCCTTCCGATCTTTCGGGTTGAGATTCCCGCTGCAGCAGATCTCATCGTGGCGGTCACCTCCTGACGCCAGGGGCCACTCTAACGCAGGCTGATTCTCACGACCTTGATGAATCAGGTGCGATGACGACTATTCGTGCCTATCTTTGACGACGTCAGCAGCCCAGAGGCAATGTAGCCGCATGACGCTCTTTCGCACGCCTCAGATCGTGCTGTTCACCCGCGACATCGACCGCGCGGCGAACTTCTATCGGCCTTCTATCGGCGCCTCGGCTTCGAGGAGGCATTTCGCACCCCTCGAGTTGGAACACCCATACACGTCGACCTCACCCTAGATGGGTACCGAATCGGGCTCGCAACTGAAACGAGCACCCGCAATGACCACTGCCTCGACCCGGTCGCCGACGGCCAGCACGCGGCGGTGATCCTCTGGACTGACGACGTCCACGCATGCTACGCGCATCGGGTCGATCTCGGTGCAACCGCGATCAAGCCACCGGAACCTTGGCTCGACCACCTGCTCATCGCTTGGGCCGAGGACCCAGAAGGACATCTGACTCAGGTCGTGCAGACTGTCAGCTGACCAAGTCTCGCCCGCAGTACAAGTCATACCTTGAACCGGAACTCCACCGGAATGCTTCACGGAAAGTGATCAACCCTCCGAACCCAGATAATCAGGAGTCCGCACCATAGTCGATCGTGTACTCCCGCATGATTCCTTCCGTCACTCGGCCCCAGTCACTGACCCGCACTCGCGCTTGATGGGAATCGAACGCATGCTTGTCGACGAACCTCTCGGACACCATCCACACGAGTGGATCCGCCGTCGGTTCGACACTGAAGCGAAGACACCCGGATTCGGCGCGAGTGAGCTCGACATGCCGGTCAAGATGGCCGGCGACGATGTCCGCCTCGTTGCCGTCGGCACAGATGAGCCTGCCTCTTAATGTGACGACAGACATGCGGCCTCCAGAGGTGTGAATGCGGCGACAGCATCACGCAACAGGCGCTGAACCATCCGCAACTCGTCGTTCGACCGCAGGTTCATCCAGAACTCCTTTGGTGCTGTCCTCGGTCACGGCTGATCGAGCAGCGCAATGCCGAAACCGCCGACGACGGCCCGAACTTCGTCGAGGTAGCGTTGCGCCTGTTCGGTCAGCGGGATCCCGGAATGATCGATCCAGCCGATCTCGATGCGTTCATCGACCTCGAGTGGAATCGCGACGATGGCCGGATCGAGATCGTCGCTGATAATGCCCGTCGAGATGGTGTAGCCGTCGAGTCCGATCATCAGGTTGAAGATGGTCGCACGGTCAGAAACCCGGATCTCCTGCTTGCTCGACTGGGTGGAGAGAATCTCCTCGGCGAAGGAGAACGAGTTGTTCGCCCCCTGGTCGAAAGTGAGCCGCGGCAGGGCGGCGAGATCGTCAAGGGTGACGCGGTGGCGGGAGGCAAGCGGGTTCGTACGAGAGATGAAGATGTGCGGGGAGGCGAGGAAGAGCGGGTGGAACGCAAGCCCGGAATCTCGCAGCAGTTTGTCGATGACCTTCCTGTTGAAGTCGTTGCGGTAGAGGACGCCGAGCTCACTGCGGAGCGTGCGAACGTCTTCGATGATGTCCCAGGTACGCGTCTCTCGCAGTGAGAACTCGTACTCGGCAGCATCGCTGGCCTTGACCATCCGAACGAAAGCATCGACGACGAACGAGTAGTGCTGCGCCGAGACTCCGAGCAGACGCCGTGACGGTGGGCGCCCTAGGTAGTGCTGCTCGAGGAGTTCCACCTGTTCGACGACCTGCCGGGCATAGCCGAGGAACTCCACACCGTCGTCAGTTAAAGTCACCCCGCGAGCGGATCGGACGAGCAGAGCGCGATCCACACGGGTCTCCAGGTCCTTCATCGCAGCAGACATGGTCGGCTGAGAGACATAGAGGAGATCGGCGGCGGCGGTGATCGACCCCTCCGACGCGACCTCGATGAAGTACTGGAGTTGCAGCAGCGTGATGTTCTTCAGACCTCGAGACATAGATCAAGGCTATAGGAATCCATAGTTCCCCCGAGTTACCCGATGACCACCGGGGACGGGCAGGATGGCTCACAGACATGCCAGCGACCGCAACCGGCCGCACACCCACCGAATTGGACGTCCATGACACCTGAGTTCTCATTCAGCATCACCACGACTCGATTCGACGAGGACTACTCGCCGTCAGAGAGCACCCGAGCGACGACGAACTTCGCCAATCTCGCCAGGGGCGAGGACCGTCAGCAGAACCTCCGCACTGCTCTGAGCATTATCAATCGCCGCTTCAACGAACTCGCGTCCTGGGACAATCCCGATCGGGATCGCTATGTCCTCGAACTCGACATCGTCTCCGGAGGGCTTCACTTCACCTCGGGCGGCCGGGAACAGGAGTTCCCCCTGCTCGAAGTCCTGGATATCCAGATCATCGACAGACTGACTGGAAAACGTCATCCCGGGATCGTGGGGAACAATTTCTCGTCCTTCGTCCGCGATTTCGATTTCAGCGTGCGGCTGCCGGCTGCCAATGAGGCCGCAACCGAGTTCACGGTCCCCGATGACTTCGGTGATCTGCATGGCAAACTATTCCAACACTTCCTCGACTCTGTCGCCTATCGGGAACGGTTCCAGACGGCACCCGTGATCTGCATCAGCGTGTCCACAAGCAAGTCGTACCGTCGGACCGAGAATCACCACCCGATTCTCGGGTTCGAATACCAGCAGGACGATTACTCGCTGACCGATGACTACTTCGCGAAGATGGGACTCCAGGTGAGGTATTTCATGCCGACGGGCAGCGTCGCACCGCTGGCCTTCTACCATCGCGGCAACCTCCTCGGCGACTATTCCGATCTGGCGCTCATCGGCACGATCAGCACGATGGAGACTTTCCAGAAGATCTATCGGCCCGAGATCTACAACGCGAATACCGCCGCCGGAGAGGTCTACCGGCCGACGCTGGACCGGCACGACTTCTCGGAGATGCCGGTCACCTATGATCGCGTCGAACGCAACCAGCTCGGCACCAGACAGGGAAAGTTCACGGAGAAGTTCTTCGTCAACCCGCACCGAGAGATGCTCGAGCAGTGGGCGTCCGACCGACCCGTCCCAGTCGCATGACCGCAGGAGAAGAAACGATGACCCAGCCACTGCTGCCCACCTCAATCGTCGGCAGTCTGCCGAAGCCGTCCTGGCTCGCGCAGCCCGAAACCCTCTGGTCTCCCTGGAACCTCCAGGGCGATGCCTTGGTCGAGGGCAGGCGCGATGCCCTGCGCATCTCGACTCATGAGCAGACCAACCGCGGCATCGATATCGTCAGCGACGGAGAGCAGACCCGCCAACACTTCGTGACGACGTTCATCGAGCATCTCAGCGGAGTCGATTTCGAGAAGCGCAAGACGGTTCGGATCCGCGACCGTTACGACGCAAGCGTACCCACAGTCGTCAGCGCCGTGAGCCGTGAGGAACCGGTCTTCATCGACGATGCGAAGTTCCTCCGCCAGCAGACCGATCAGCCGATCAAGTGGGCGCTGCCGGGGCCGATGACGATGATCGACACACTCTATGACGACCACTACAAGAGCCGTGAGAAGCTGGCCTGGGAATTCGCCACGGTCCTCAATCAGGAGGCAAAGGATCTGGAGGCGGCGGGAGTGGACATCATCCAGTTCGACGAGCCCGCATTCAATGTCTTCTTCGAGGAGATGAAGGACTGGGGAGTCGCCGCGCTCGAACGGGCAGCGGAAGGTCTGCGGGCCGAGACCGCAGTGCATATCTGCTACGGCTATGGGATCAAGGCGAACAACGACTGGAAAACGACCCTCGGGTCCGAGTGGCGCCAGTACGAGGAATCCTTCCCCCTCCTGCAGCGCTCGAGCCTCGACATCGTCTCGCTCGAATGCCACAACTCCCATGTCCCGATGGACCTCATCGAACTGATCCGCGGCAAGAAGGTCATGCTCGGCGCCATCGACGTGGCAAACGAGACCATCGAGACACCGGAGGAGGTCGCCGCCACTTTGCGCAAGGCACTGAAGTTCGCCGACGCGGACAAGCTCATTCCGAGCACGAACTGCGGCATGGCCCCCTTCGCGCGCGACGTCGCCCTCGCGAAGATGAGCGCCTTGAGTGCGGGAACAGCGATCGTCCGCGAGGAACTGATTGCGTCAAGGGGCTGACCGCCGCCGCACTTCATCCGCACATGTCCCGAGCCGTCGGGCCTCTCCGCAATGATTCGGGCAGTCTGAGCCCGGGAAGAGCAGAGGCGGCTCAAGCCGTCGTTGCCACAGTGCCCCAGTCTCTGCCGCAGACGCAGGGCAGAACGGTGAGCGATGCCCCTCCAGAGATCCGCACTACCAGGCAGCAAGAAAGGCCCCTTCGGCCGCCAGCGGCACGACTCGGGAGACATCCAACAAGTGGGCGACCTCAACATCGGAACCGAACCCCATGACTTCCAGTTCTCGAGCGCCGACACAATCGCGCATCACCCGATCCAAACATGGGCGTACGGCATCGAAAAGATCGGCAGCAGACGACGCTTCTCGGCTCATCACGCTCCGGTAGCCGAGAGCTGACAGTGCAGAAAGGATCGCTCCAGCGCCAAGTTGATCCTCAAGCGCCGGACGCAGCGAGTCGTCGTCCCGCCATCGTTCCCCCGCTGCGATGATCGCAACAGAGTCACCTTATCCCATCCGGATGGCCAGCCAGACAGACACGGCAGTCGCGTTCCGCAAGCACCCCGCGATGACGGATGCTCCCGTCTCCATGAGGAGCGTCGTAATCGTTGATCCGTACGGCGACGGCAAAACTAGTCAGGGAACGACCGACCCTGTGAGCAGCATCGCCGGCAGCAACGAGATCGCCGACAGCCCGCGCACCACGAGGTCCCCAGTCGAAGCGCACGGAGTACCGGCGCTGGCCTAACAGGTCTCCCTGGTCAGACAAACTCACGCCACCTGCAGCGGAACGATCGAAGCGATCTGCTCACCTGCCTGGTCCTCGGCGCGGTCGAGCTCGTAATGACTCTGCAGGTTGATCCAGAACTCCGCCGACGTACCGAAGTACTTCGCCAGCCGCAGCGCGGTGTCCGCAGTGATCCCACGCTTGCCGTGCACGATCTCGTTGATCCGCCGAGGTGGGACACCGATGGACACGGCGAGTTTGTTCTGAGTGATCCCGAACCCCTCGATGAAGTCCTCCATGAGGACCTCCCCGGGGTGGATCGGCTCGATCTTGTCAGTGGTAGTCAACGATCTCCACCTCCTCCGGTCCGGCGTCTGTCCACACGAAGCAGATGCGCCATTGGTCGTTGATCCTGATACTGTGCTGCCCAGCTCGATCGCCCTTCAGGGCTTCGAGACGATTGCCGGGCGGGACGCGCAGATCCTCGAGGACTTCCGCCGATCCCACCTGACGAAGCTTGCGCAATGCGACTCGATGGATCCTCGGATCGATCGACCGCACGCGCTCACGATGCCACAGCCGTTCGGTCGCCTTGTCGCCGAACGATCTGATCACGAGACCAGTGTATGACGGAGTCCGTCATTAACGCTAGACGTTAAACCGGAACTCCACGACGTCGCCGTCGACCATGATGTAGTCCTTGCCTTCCATCCGGACCTTCCCGGCGGACTTCGCGGCAGCCATCGAACCGTTGGCATCGAGATCATCGAAGGACACGATTTCGGCCTTGATGAAGCCCTTCTGGAAGTCGGTATGGATGACTCCGGCCGCCTCGGGGGCGGTGGCGCCCTTCGGAATCGTCCATGCACGGGATTCCTTGGGACCGGCAGTCAGATACGTCTGCAGACCGAGAGTGTCGAAGCCGACGCGGGCGAGTTGGTCGAGTCCGCTCTCCTCCTGCCCGGTCGATTCGAGCATCTCCCGGGCCTCTTCTTCGTCGAGTTCGGCGAGTTCGGACTCGAACTTCGCGTCGAGGAAGATCGCTTCGACCGGTGCCACGAGGGCCCTCATCTCGTTCTTCTTGTCCTCGTCGGCGAGCACCTCGTCGTCGACGTTGAACACGTAGAGGAAGGGCTTGACCGTCATCAGCTGCAGCTCACGCAGGGCGCTGACGTCGAACTTGTCGGCCTGCATCGCCTGGTAGAGCGTCCGCCCGCCTTCGAGGATCTCGGTGGCGGCGTCGATCGCGGTCAGCTGCTCGGCCGGTGCGCGCTTGCCCTTGACTTCCTTCTCGATCCGCGGCCGCGCCTTCTCCAATGTCTGGAGGTCGGCGAGGATGAGTTCGGTGTTGATCGTGTCGATGTCATCGGCTGGGCTGATCTTGCCGTCGACGTGGACGACATCGTCGTCGACGAATCCGCGGATGACCTGGCAGATGGCGTCGGCTTCGCGGATATTGGCGAGGAACTGGTTGCCCAGGCCTTCCCCTTCGGAGGCGCCGCGCACGATTCCAGCGATGTCGACGAAGTCGACGGTGGCATTGAGGATACGTTCGGAGCCGAAGATCTCAGCCAGTCGCGTCAGCCGCTCGTCCGGCAGAGGGACCACGCCCACGTTCGGCTCGATCGTCGCGAACGGGTAGTTCGCCGCGAGAACTTGGTTCTTGGTCAGTGCGTTAAACATGGTCGACTTGCCGACGTTGGGCAGTCCCACGATTCCGATAGTCAAAGCCACGGTATCCAAGTCTAGCCGTCGCCGAGGTGGTCCTCGAATTCTCGTGTCAGTGCCCTCTGTCACCCTGGAGTCATGAATGCTTTCCCCGCCGCCGCAGTCATCATCGCCTTCATCGTGGCCATCGTCCTCGCCGCCGCGCTCGGATTCCTCCTCGGACGCAGTCTCACACGGTCCCGTTACCTCGAGAGACTCACCCGCGCGGAAACCACATCACGCATCCTGTCTCAGCGCACCGAAGACCTCGAGGCCGATGCGCAGATGGCCGGTGAGATCACTGCGGCCATCGGGCCGTTGGCGGCAAGCGTGAAAAACCTGCAGGAGAACCTGCACTCTCAGGACCGCACGCAGATCGAACAGATCACCCGACTGAATTCCCAGATCGGGCACCTCAGCCAACAGAACCTCCGCCTCCAGGAATCCACTGGGTCGCTGGCAAACGCGTTGAATTCGACGACCCACCGCGGAGACTGGGGCGAAGTCCAGCTCAAACGCATCGTCGAATATGCCGGCCTCCTCCCCCACGTCGACTTCGACACCCAGGTCAGCGCCGAACGCGATGGTAAGCGACACCGACCTGATATGGTCGTCCACCTGCCCGGCGGCGGCACGATCGTCATCGATGCGAAGACTCCCCTGTCGGCGCGGATGAACGAGGATTCCGACGAGGCGGCCGACTCTGGCACGGGCGGTCAGGACCATGCCCGCGCGCTGCTGCGACACGTCGATGCCCTGGCCTCGAAGGAGTACTGGAAGGCATTCGAGACCTCCCCCGACTTCGTCGTCTGCTTCGTCCCCACCGACGGTCTGCTCTCCGCGGCCGCGGCAAGCTACCCGAAGATGATCGATCATGCACTGGGCAAGAACGTCGTCCTCGCCTCACCGGCGACTCTGCTGGTGCTGCTGAAGACCGTGGCGCTCAACTGGCGGCAGGCGGACATGTCCACCTCGGCGGCCGAAGTGCTGCGGCTGGGCACGGAACTCTACGAACGTATCGGCACTCTGGTGACTCATGTGTCACGGATGGGGGCCAGCCTGGACCGCTCCGTCGAGGACTACAACCGGTTCGTCTCGTCCTTGGAGTCCCGGTTCCTCGTCACCGCGAGAAAGTTCCCGTCGACCGGGATCGTCGCCGACGAACTCGATGCCGTGGCCGAACTCGATACTCGCGCTCGGGGCGTCAGCGCCGAGGAGCTCAGTCGGCCGCGAGCCATGGACTTCGATGATCGCGGACCGACTCATCTGCGTGATCGGCAGACGGGGACGGACTGAGGATCGTCAGCCGAGCTTGCGCAGTTCCTTCGGCAGCGAGAATATGAGGTCCTCTTCGGCGGTGACGACCTCTTCGACGGTGTCGAAACCGTGGTCGGCCAGCAGCTGCAGCACGTCTTGGACGAGGTTCTCGGGAACGCTCGCCCCGGAGGTGACTCCGACGGTGGCGACGTCGTGGAACCACGTCTCGTCGATCTCACGAGCAAAATCGACACGGTGAGCCGCCTTCGCTCCGTGTTCGAGGGCGACCTCGACGAGGCGGACAGAATTGGAGGAGTTCGCCGAGCCGACGACGATGACGAGATCCGCTTCGGGCCCGATTTTCTTCACTGCAACCTGTCGGTTCTGTGTGGCATAGCAGATGTCATCGCTGGGTGGGTTCTGCAGATGTGGGAAGCGCTTACGCAGGATCTCAACGGTCTCCATCGTCTCGTCCACGCTCAGTGTCGTCTGGGAGATCCACACCAGCTTCTCGGCATCGGGCACCTCGATGGTGCGGGCCTCCTCGGGACTCTGCACCAACGTGATGTGGTCCGGTGCCTCCCCCATTGTTCCTTCGACCTCTTCGTGTCCGGCATGGCCGACGAGGAGGATGCGGAAGCCGTCCCGAGCGAACCGGATGGCTTCTTTGTGAACCTTCGTCACCAACGGACAGGTCGCGTCGATCGTCGACAGCCCACGCCCAGCGGCCTCGGCATGAACTGCCGGAGAGACTCCGTGCGCGGAGAACACGACCCGAGCACCTTCCGGGACCTCCGCGGTGTCATCGACGAAGACGGCTCCGCGTTCGGACAGGGTCTCGACGACGTGGCGATTGTGCACGATCTCCTTGCGGACGTAGATCGGTGCACCGTAATGCTCGAGGGCGCGTTCGACAGCGATGACGGCCCGATCGACGCCGGCACAATAGCCGCGCGGCGCGGCCAGCAGCACTCTCTTGTCAGCATTGACCGGAGTGCGGATCTCGCCTGGCGCCAGACGCCGGCGCGGAATGGTCGGGGCAGGTACTGAAACGACGCTCACCCATTCAGTCTAAGCCGGAGGCGTCGATGGCGGCCAGGAATGGGCTGTGTCTGTGCCGTTCGTTAGGCTGGGGTTTCGGAAGGGGACCCATATGGCGCAAAGAATCTCCGGCACTCCCGGCACGCTCGGCGAATCCGTCGAGCCGAAGGAGCTCGCCGCCACCGCAGCAGAGACCACGGCGGAGAATCCGTGGCCGCTGAGTCTGCTGTCGTCGAAGATGAAGTCCTATATCGACCGCATGTCGAGCGTGTGGATCGAAGGGCAGGTCGTCGAACTCAACCACCGCGGCAAGGCCAGCTACCTGACCCTGCGTGACACCGATGTCGAGATGTCCCTGCCGGTCCAGATCTGGAAGAACGTCCTCGACCGCACCGGGGCACCTCTGACCGAGGGCAGCCATGTCGTCGCCAACCTCAAAGCCGACTTCTGGACGAAGACCGGTCGACTGACGATGCGAGCCAACGACATCCGCGCCGTCGGCCTCGGCGAACTCCTCGCCCGCCTCGAACGACTGAAGAAGCAGTTGGGCGCCGAAGGGCTCTTCGACCCCAATCGGAAGCTGCGCCTGCCGTTCCTGCCGAACCGGATCGGTCTGATCACCGGACGGGATTCTGATGCGCAGAAAGACGTCATCCGCAACGTGCACCTGCGCTGGCCTGCCGCCGAATTCGAAGTCCGCAACTGTGCGGTTCAGGGCCCGGACGCCGTCCCCGGAGTGATGAAGAACCTCGCCGAACTCGACGCGGACCCGCAGATCGATGTCATCGTCATCGCCCGCGGCGGCGGCAGCATGGAAGACCTCCTGCCGTTCTCCAACGAAGCCCTCGTCCGCGCCGTCTCCGCCGCGCAGACACCGGTGGTCTCGGCGATCGGACACGAAGCCGACCGGCCCATCCTCGATGAGGTCGCTGACATGCGGGCGTCAACGCCCACGGATGCGGCAAAGAGGATCGTTCCGGATGTCGCCGAGGAAGGCATGAATCTGCTGCGAGCCCGCGCCGAGCTCGAAGCTGCCGTCAATCGCATCCTCGATCGAGAGCAGGAGATGCTCACCGCCGTACGATCACGGCCGGTGCTCGCCGAACCGCAGACGATGATCACCGCGCATGAGAACGAACTGACGATGATCCGCCGCCGCAGTCTGCAGGCGACGAACGGACTGCTCATCCAAGCTCAGAACGAGATCCAGCACCTCCGTTCCCAGGCCCAGTCACTCTCTCCCCTGCGGACGCTGGAGCGCGGATACGCCGTGGTTCAGACCGACGAGGGACAGGCCGTCCGCAGTGCCGACGAGGTCACGACCGGCGACACCGTCCACGTCCGGGTCGCCCATGGTCGATTCGATGCCGCGATCACCGACGTCTCACCGGAAACGGACGATTCGACGACCGACGGATGACCACAGCTCCACACTCCACTCACTCTGCGAAGGAGACACCGATGACCGAACCGACCACCCAACAGGACCAGCCCGATATCAGCACCCTCAGCTACGAGCAGGCACGCGAAGAACTCGTCATGACCGTCAAGCGTTTGGAGACCGGCAACCTGCCGCTCGAAGAGTCACTGCGGCTGTGGGAGCGCGGCGAGGCTCTCGCCGACCGGTGCCAGGCGTGGCTCGACGGAGCACGGGAACGCCTCGACAAGGCCCGTGAGGAGACCTCGGACGACACCGAATAAAACCTTGGGTCAGCCTGAGGTCACTTGAGTTCGGCGGCCACCTGATCGGCGAAGCTGTTGACGGTGTCCGGCGCGGCAGTGGCGCTCAGGACGACATACATATCGCCCTTGTGCGTGACCCAGTATTCTTTCGCCTCTTCGGTCCGATAGATCTGGAAGTCGGCACCGCCGACGGTCACCTTCTCGGCAGCGACGGACTCATCGGTCTTCCGCTTCGCCCAGTTCTCACTCGCTTCGGCCTGTTCGATGCTCACCCACTGGTCGTCGGGGCCGATGAACGACATGTACCACGACGTGTACTCGGAGTCGCCGACCCGATCGAGGCTGGCTTCGTTCGACGTCCATCCACGCGGGATCTGCGGAACGATGAGATCGAACTCGGCGTTGCCCTGGGACTGCTCGGCGATCCCCTGGTAGTCGACGACACGTTCCGAGTCGACTTCGGGCTGCGGGGCGAGGAACAGGATCCCGACGGCGACTGCGAGACAGGCGAGGATCGCGATGACCATATTGACCCAGTTCGAGTTCTTGCGCAGGAAGCGCATCTCTTCCCGGGACCCCGGCAGCATCACTCCGGATTCGTCAGCCATGGACTCTCCCTCAGGACTCGACGTCGCCTCGTCGACGACAGCTCGAGCACCCGTCTCGTCGGCAGCATTTCGGACATTCACACCGCCATTGTCCTCGGCTCGCGCGCGAAGGGCCAATTCCGGCCCGAGGACGTGACTGCGGCCACAAGGGGGCACCGCTGTCGCGACCCCGATCACAGGGGTGGCACAATTGGAAGCATGAGTGACTCCAAAGAGCCTGTTGACGTGAAATCTCACCATGACCGAGGACGAGTTGATGAGGAGACTCCGCCTGTTGCAGTGACCGACTCATGGTCACAGAAGGCTCAGGTCGAGTCGGATGCTCCCGACCGCAACTTGGCTCTGGAGCTCGTCCGAGTCACCGAAGCCGCAGCCATCGCAGCCGCTCCTTGGGTCGGCCGCGGCGACAAGAACGCCGCCGACGGGGCAGCAGTGGCCGCGATGCGCAATGTCATCTCCACCGTCCGCATGGCAGGCACCGTCGTCATCGGCGAAGGCGAGAAGGACGAAGCTCCGATGCTCTTCAACGGCGAGCAGGTCGGCGACGGCGGCGGACCGCACTGCGATGTCGCAGTCGATCCGATCGACGGCACTCGCCTGACCGCTCTGGGCATGCCCAATGCGATCTCTGTCATGGCCGTGACCGAAGACGGTGCGATGTATGACCCCTCTGCCGTGTTCTACATGGAGAAGCTCGTCACCGGTCCCGACGCCGCCGATGCCGTCGATCTGCGTCTGCCGATCGCCGAGAACATCCGCCGCGTCGCCAAGGCGAAGGGAACGAAGGATCCCGCCTCGGTGACGGTGATGATCCTCGACCGTCCCCGCCACCAGCAGATGATCGATGAGATCCGCGCCGCCGGAGCCCGCATCCAGCTCATCACCGATGGCGACGTCGCCGGAGCCATCGCCGCCTGCCGTCCCGGAACCGGCGTCGACATGCTCATGGGCATCGGCGGTACCCCGGAAGGCATCATCACCGCTTGCGCCATCAAGGCGCTCGGCGGAGTCATCCAGGGCCGTCTGTGGCCGCAGGACGACACCGAACGCGAAGCCGCCTCCAAGGCCGGCCTCGACGTCAACCAGGTGCTCAACACCGATGACCTCGTCACCGGTGACAACAGCTACTTCGTCGCCACCGGCATCACCAACGGCGATCTGCTCGATGGCGTGAAGTTCCAGGGCAACCACGTCACCACGCATTCCCTGGTGATGCGGTCGAAGTCGGGAACCGTCCGTCAGGTCTTCGCCGAGCACCAGGCAGCGAAGACCCACTCATACGTGGAGGCCGCCGAAGAAGCCGCACGCCGCGGACTGGTCTGACCTCCAATCGTACCCGGGCCCGGGTACGATGCACACAATTCGGAAGCAGGTGCGAAAGCAATGCCCAATCAGGCGTGGAAGCGACTCCTCGAGGGAAATCAGCGTTTCGTCGACGATGTCCCTCGACACCCCAACCAGGACACGGCGCGACGCGAATCCCTGTCGGACAGCCAGACCCCGTTCGTCACTCTCTTCGGCTGCTCGGATTCCCGAGTCGCCGCTGAGATGATCTTCGATGTCGGCCTCGGTGACATGTTCGTCGTGCGCAATGCCGGACAGGTCGTCGACCCGGTCACCTTGGGTTCGCTCGAATACGGAGTCGAGATGCTCGGCACTCCCCTGCTCGTCGTGCTCGGCCACGACAGCTGCGGGGCCGTGACCGCCGCCTACAACGCCTACGACTCGGGTGAGACTCCCCCGGGATTCATCTCCGACGTCGTCGCCCGCATCCTGCCGACAGTGGCCCGGGCCCGCAAGAACGGGCGCACCACGATCAACGAGACCGTCGGTCAGAACACCATGGACACGGTCGACAAAATCATGCAGCTGTCCACGATCATCAAGACCGCTGTCGATGAGGGCCGACTCATCATCGTCGGACTCACCTACCAACTCCACGATGGCCACACCACGGTCGTCGCCCAATACGGAGGCGACGAGGCCGCGGTCTCCACCTATGCTTCTTGAGCGACCGGCCACCTCGGTGGTCAGCCGTTCAGCCCTACGAGCCTGAACTCCGCAATCATTTCCCCGGCACCCAACGGAAAGGACAACAATGACCGAAGAATTTCGCATCGAACACGACACCATGGGTGAGGTCAAAGTCCCCAAAGACGCCCTCTACAGCGCACAGACCCAGCGTGCCGTCGAGAACTTCCCGATCTCGGGCAAGACCCTCGAATCCGCTCACATCGCCGCACTGGCACAGGTGAAGAAGGCCGCAGCCAAGGCCAACGCCGAACTCGGCGTGCTCGACGAAGCTCGTGCCACCGCCATCCAGAACGCCGCCGATCAGGTCATCGCAGGCGAATTCGACGCCCACTTCCCCATCGACGTGTTCCAGACCGGTTCGGGAACCTCGTCGAACATGAACACCAACGAGGTTCTGGCCTCGCTGGCGACGAAGGCGCTCGAAGCCGACGGAATCAACGTCCACCCGAACGATCACGTCAACGCCTCGCAGTCGTCGAACGACGTCTTCCCCACCTCGGTGCACCTGGCCGTGACCAAGGCCCTGGTCAACACCCTCATCCCGGCCATGGACACCCTGGCGACTTCGCTGGAGAAGAAGGCGAACGAGTTCTCCTCCATCGTCAAGTCCGGCCGCACCCACCTCATGGATGCCACTCCGGTGACGCTCGGTCAGGAGTTCGGCGGCTATGCCGCTCAGGTCCGTTACGGAATCGAACGCATCGAGGCTTCCCTGCCGCGCGTGGCAGAAGTCCCGCAGGGCGGAACCGCTGTGGGCACCGGCATCAACACCCCCGACGGCTTCTCCTCCCGGGTGGTCGAGATCCTCGCCGAGGAGACCGGACTGCCGATCACCGAGGCACGCAACCACTTCGAGGCGCAGGCCAACCGCGACGGACTCATCGAGGCCTCCGGCCAGCTGCGGACCATCGCCTACGGCTACATGAAGATCTGCAACGATCTGCGCTGGATGGGCTCGGGACCGAACACCGGCCTCGGCGAGATCGCCATCCCCGACCTGCAGCCCGGGTCCTCGATCATGCCCGGCAAAGTCAACCCGGTCATCTGTGAGGCCACCATTCAGGTCGCCGCTCAGGTCATCGGCAACGACACCTCCGTGTCGCTGTCGTCGACCAACGGCGCGTTCGAGCTCAACGTCGGCATCCCCGTCATGGCCTCGAACCTGCTCGAGTCGATCCGCCTGCTCGCGAATGCTTCGACCGTTATGGCCGAGAAGATGATCGACGGACTCACCGCCAATGAGGAGCGTGCCCGTTTCCTCGCCGAGGCGAGCCCCTCCATCGTCACGCCGCTGAACAAGGTCATCGGCTACGAGGCCGCTGCGAAGATCGCCAAGCATGCCGTGGCCGAGAAGATGACGGTGAAGGAAGCGACGATCGCTCTCGGCTTCGTCGAGAACGGCTCCATCACCGAAGCCGACCTCGACAAGGCCCTCGACGTCACCACGATGATCGGCAGCTACAAGTAAGTCTCCGGTCTGACAGATCGAGACGGCGCCCGGACGGTATCGTCCGGGCGCCGTGTCGTGTCGGCGGCTCCTTTCGAGCCCCGTCGACCGCTCGCCCCAGCGTCGACCGCTCGCCCCAGCGTCGACCGCTCACCGCACAGCGCGATACACCGGCGGTAACGTGAGCGGTCGGTGACCGGAGCAGAGGCTCACGACCGGAACGGGTCGAACTCCTCGAGCACATCGGTGACCAGAGCCGCGATCTCAGACCTCTCGGACCGTGTCAGCGTGACATGAGCGAACAGTTCGTGGCCCTTGAGCTTCTCGATCACCGCAGCGACTCCGTCGTGCCTGCCGACTCGAAGGTTGTCGCGCTGGGCGACATCGTGGGTGAGCACCACCTTCGAGTTCATCCCGATGCGTGAGAGCACGGTGAGCAGAACATTGCGCTCCAACGACTGCGCCTCATCGACGATGACGAATGCGTCGTGGAGCGACCGTCCTCGGATGTGCGTGAGCGGCAGCACCTCGAGGATCTCTCTGTTGACCACCTCGTCGATGACGTTCTTGCTCACCAGCGCGCTGAGGGTGTCGAACACGGCCTCCGCCCAGGGATTCATCTTCTCCCCCTCGCTGCCGGGCAGGTAGCCGAGGTTCTGCCCGCCGACGGCATAGAGGGGGCGGAAGACCATGATCTTCGAGTGCTTGTTCTCCTCGAGCACCTTCTGCAGACCGGCCATGAGGGCCAGCGCGGACTTCCCCGTTCCGGCTCGCCCTCCCATCGACACGATTCCCAGAGCGTCGTCGAGCAGCATGTCGATGGCGATCCGCTGTTCTGCCGATCGGCCGTGGACGCCGAAGATGTCACGGTCCCCGCGCACCATCGACACGCGATTGCCGGTGCGCACCCGTCCCAGACCGGATCCGCGCGGTGAGGTGATGACGACACCGGTGTTGACCACCTCGTCGGAGACCTCCTCGGTGACGACCGATCCCGAATCGTAGAATTCGCTCATCTGCTCGTCGTCGAGTCCGAGCTCGCTCATTCCGGTGAACCCGGAGTCGACGGCCAGCTCCGCCAGGTACTCCTCCGCGTGCAGACCCAGGGCCGACGCCTTCACCCGCATCGGCACGTCCTTGGTCACGACGACGACATCACAGCCTTCGGCCGACAGGTTGCGGGCCACGGCCAGGATGCGGGTGTCGTTCTCCGACCGGTCGAAGCCGACCGGCATCGTGGAGGCGTCGATGTGATTGAGCTCGACCCGCAGCGTTCCGCCCGCATCGCCGACCGGGATGGGCTGATCCAATCGGTCGTAGTCGGAACGGAAGTCGTCGAGGATGTGCAGTGCTTTGCGAGCCGTGAAGCCGAGTTCGGGATGATTGCGTTTGCCCTCGAGCTCGGAGACGACGATGAGTGGAATGACGACGTGATGTTCGGCGAAGCGCAGCAGCGCTCCGGGATCGGACAGCAGCACCGAGGTGTCGAGAACGTAGGTGTGGACTTTTTCAGCCATGAGGACCTCTGAGGCGTGAGTTCCGCCGAGATCCGGTTCTGACATCCCCCGATCTCGGGTTGGTGTCGACCAACTACAGTCAACCTAACCCGGTTCGCCTCCGCAGACGGCAGCGGCACGCGTGTTCGGGCAAGTCGAGGTCATGAACTTCGAGTGAATGCGGGATTCCACCGTCATACAGCTTCAGATCCGCGCGGGCCGCCGGCAGGCCCTATTTGCCGAAGCGACGCTGCCGCAGTCCGTAGTCACGCACGGCACGGAGGAAATCCGTGCGGCGGAAGTCCGGCCAGTAGGCTTCGCAGAAATAGAACTCCGAGTAGGCGCTCTGCCACATGAGGAAGCCGGAGAGTCGCTGCTCTCCCGACGAGCGGATGATGAGGTCGGGATCGGGCTGGCCCTTGGTGTAGAGGTGATCGCCGATCTGCTCGGGAGACAGCTCGGAGATGATGGACTCGAGATCCGTGCCGTCGTCGGCCCGAGTCCGCAGCAGGGACTTCACCGCGTTGACGATCTCCTGCCGACCGCCGTAGCCGACGGCGACATTGACTCGCATGCCGCAGTCCGCGGTGGTCGTCACGGCTTCCAAGCGGGCCCGCAGATCCGCTGGAACGATCTCGAGATCACCGACGAGCTGGACGCCGACGCCGTCGAGCGCTGCGATCTTCTCCACCAGGTCCGAGATGATCTCGATGAGGATCGACACCTCTTCGGCCGAACGGGCGAGGTTCTCCTTGGACAGAACGTAGAGAGTGACGATCTCCACGTCGATCTCGTGACACCAGCCGAGGAATTCGACGATCTTCGCCGCTCCGGCCCGGTGCCCGTCTGCGGTCGTGGCCCCGAATTCCCTCGCCCACCGGCGATTGCCGTCGGTGATGACCCCGACGTGCCGCGGAACCGGAACCGACTTGTCGAGCTCACGCTTGAGCCGTCGCTCGTACAGCCGATAGAGCAGGTTCACGGGTCGCGCCACAGCTGTCCTCTTCCATCTGGGTCGTCGGTCGGCTCGAACACTGTCTAAGACTACTAGCCGACGATGCTGAACGCGGCCTCAGGCGCGCTGGCTACTATGGACCCATGAACGCTTCGCTCACCGATTCCTCTCCAGTCGTCCCCGACGGCTCCGGGCCCGTCGGTTCAGCAGGTGCGGATGCTGCGCCACCCGCCGATGACCACCGCATCGCGCGTCGCCGCTCGGCCCTGCGAGCCGAACTGACGAAACTGGCGGGTCAGGTCAAGCCGAAGCTGCGCGGCTGGTTCCACGCCGGTGCATTCCCTCTGGCGATGCTCGGCGGTCTGGCGTTGGTGATCATCTCCCCGACGATCGAATCGCGTATCGCGGCCGCAGTCTTCGCCGTCACCGGCATGCTGCTCTTCGGCACCTCCGCCGTCTACCACCGGGGCCGCTGGCGCACCCGTGTCCGCCTGGTTCTGCGGCGACTCGACCATGCGAACATCTTCCTCATCACCGCCGGCACGTACACTCCGCTGGCCGTGCTGATGCTCACCGCCGACCAGGCGATCCTCCTGCTGTCCGTGCTCTGGGGCGCCGCCGCACTCGGAGTGGCCTTCCGTACGATCTTCACCACCGCGCCGAGGTGGCTCTTCGTGCCCATCTACGTCGGGTTCGGGGTCGCCGGAGTCGGATACATCCCTCAGATCTGGGCGACGAACTTCGCCGTCGGCCTCCTCGTCGTCCTCGGCGGTGTGTGCTATATCGCCGGTGCCGTGATCTACGGGATCAAGCGGCCGAACCCCTCACCGAAGTGGCTCGGCTTCCATGAGATCTTCCATATCCTCACGATCCTCGGCTACGGCTGCCATCTCGCCGCGCTCATCATCGCCGCCGTCGCCGCCTACTGACCCTCGTTCGGCCGAGTCCGGACGGCCTGTCCGTCTGCCCCGGCTCTCCGCCCTCCAGCTGAGTCCGCACGGACGCAATCGGCGCGATCACCGATCGGTGATCGCGCCGATTGCGTGGGCACAGGACCTCAGAGCCTCAGGCTCGTCCATTCCGTTCGTCGGAGGATTCGGAGGAATCGATCGGCTCCTCCGTCGAGCCTCCTCCGCGATGCGCATCGGAGGGTCCGGTATCGGCGGCTGCGTCGGTGTCGCGCTCACCGGTCTCCGGTTCGGGTGCCTCCGGACCTGAGAGCGTCGACTGGTTGGGCACCACATGCCTGCGCAGCGGGATCGGGTAGGCATCATTCGCACCCGATCGGGCCCGCACCCGACGGACACGGCGCAGAGCATCCCGGATGAGGAAGATCGTCAGGATGACGATGACGAGCGTGGCCAGGAAGCCGATCGTTCCGGGAGTCACCAGATCCGGGTCCGGTGCGCCTCCGTCCGGGGTCGGGGTCGGAGAGGACGCGAATATCATGCTCGGGCATCGCTTTCGGTCGGGACGGCTGCTTCGGCGTCGAGGTCGTCGGCCGGTGAGTCCGGGAGCATCCCCTCATCGGGAACGCGACGACCGTCGTCGAAGGTCACGCCGGCGAACAGATCGGTCTCCTGGAAGTCGAGATCCCGGTTCAGCGGTTCCCGGCCGGTGAGGTCGACCGCCAGTTCGAATTCTTCGGTCGGCCAGTATGTGCGAGCGGCCTTGCGAGAAGCGGAGAAGAAGCCGCCCTCGGGGTCGATCTGAGTGGCATGGGAGAGAAGCGCCCGATCGCGCGCAGAGAAGAACTCGGAGCAGTCGATGCGGGTGCTCAGCCAGTTGCGGCGTTGATTGTCGCGCTTCTTGAAATCCTCGAGGTGGTCGGCGAACGGGGAGTCGAGTCCCGCTTCGAGCATCTTCTCGTGGATGGTGATCCACTTCTTCGCCGACAGGTCCTGATTGAAGTAGATCTTCTGCACCTGCCACGGCTCACCGAGCTCGGGATGAGAGGCCGCATCAGCGGCGGCCTCGACGGCGGCCATGGTCACGGCATGGTTCTTGATGTGGTCGGGGTGAGGATATCCGCCGAGCTCGTCATAGGTGGTCACCACCTGCGGGCGGAAGGTGCGGATGATGTGCACCAGGGGCAGCATCGCGACCTCATCGGGGACCCGATAGAAGCATCCGGGAGGTGTCTGGTTGTCGAAATCACCGTCGGGCAGCCCCGAGTCGACGTGCCCGACCCAGACATGTTCGGCGCCGAGAGCGGCGGCGGCCGTCGCCATCTCCTCACGACGGAGACCGGCGATATCGCGGCTGGCCTTCGGGCTCTGCAGCAGGGCGGGGTTGAGGATGTCGCCGGCTTCACCACCGGTCATCGTGGCGATGAGCACCCGGGCACCCAGAGACGCGTACTTCGCGGTCGTTGCCGCACCCTTGGAGGATTCGTCGTCGGGGTGGGCATGGACGGCCAACAGGCGCAGCCCATGGTACGGAAGCGAAGTCATATCCTAAATGTCCCTTTCGATTCAGCCTGGTGGCCACCTCCTGCCGGCGCTGCGGCTGACATGATCGCCGGCAGAGGATCGACTACTCTAGATTAGTGCGCGAAGTACTTAATGAGGAATTCAATGACTGAGGTAACAGTGGCACCACCACTGCATGATGATCGCTACGGCCGGACCACCAGACCCACGCGAGAGCTGAGCCGTCGAGCGAAGGTCATCGCCGTCGTCGTCCTCGCCGCTGTGGTCGCGGTCATCGCTGTCTGGGCCTTCCGTCCGCAGACGAATCCCACGACACCGCGCACTCTTGAATATTCGGTTGTCGACGACTCGTCAACGCACGTCAGTGTCGGAATATTTCCGGATCAGGAACGCGACGTGCACTGCATCGTCCAAGCCACGAACGAGCACGAAGCGATCGTCGGCTTCACCGAGGTGACCGTTCCCGCCGATCCGAACGCCGATCCGAATGCGCCGAAACGCGTCGACGTCGACCTGGCGACGACTCAGCTGGCTGCCTCCGGTCACGCGGACTCCTGCTGGTTCGAATAGTTCTCGCACGAGGACGCCGCTTGCGGCCGCGAAGTTCCGACTCGCGGCAGGCAACGTGATCGAACTCATCGTTTTTCTCTGCAGATGCGTTACACTGTAGTTTCATTCAACTTCCGGGCGTGCCCATACGCCCGGTTTTTTCGTTGCCTGACACGCCCGTCAGTGCACCGACCGAAGAAGGAGAAGTCATGACCGAGGAAGTCACCCAGGAAGAGACATGGTTGACCCAGGAAGCCTTTGACCGCCTGTCGAAGGAACTCGAGCATCTCTCCGGACCGGGTCGTGCAGAGATTGCTGAGAAGATCGAAGCCGCCCGCGACGAGGGTGACTTGAAGGAGAACAGCGGTTATCACGCAGCACGTGATGAGCAGGGCAAGCAGGAAGCTCGCATCCGCCAGCTCGAGGTGCTGCTGCGCAACGCCAAGGTCGGCTCGAACGACAGCGACGGCAAGACCGTGGCCCCCGGAACCGTCGTCACTGCGACCGTCGCCGGCAACAGCATGCGGTTCCTGCTGGGCAACCGCGAGATCGCCGGGGACTCCGATATCGACGTCTTCTCGGAGAAGTCTCCGCTCGGAGCGGCTGTCCTCGGCGTCAAGGCCGGAGACACGACCTCATACGAGGCTCCGAACGGCAAGACCATCGAGGTCAAGGTCGATTCCGTCGAGGCTTTCACCGGCTGATCATCGACAGACAGAACAGACAGAAGTGGGCGGGTGCGATCGCACCCGCCCACTTCTCTATGCACTCCGGCTCAGAGGATCCTCGTCGGCACTCCGCTCAGAAGATCCTCGTCGGATCGCCGTTCGGACGCGACCTGCCGGATCATCCTGGCCCGAGACTCATCCTCGCCCGAGACTCAGTCATCGAGGGCGTTCTTCGACCGTCCGGGCTCGGCCGAACCGGTCGTCCCAGATTCGCCCGAATCGGTCGATTCGGAGCCTGATGCGCGTTCGTCTTCCGCGGATTCGCGGACGGCGTCGGTGAGCCGTTCCTTCGCGGTCTCCAGGACAGCGGTGGCCCCCCGCTCGTCCGGGTCTCGCTTCGGGTCATCCTCTGCGGCCTCGGAGTCACCGGCGTTCGTGCGCACAATATAGCTGACGACGCTGTTGAGCACCGCCACCAGGGGAACGGCGAAGAGGGCACCGACGATGCCAAAGAGGAAACCGCCTCCGGTGACCGCGAGGATCACGGCCAGCGGGTGGACGGACACGGCCTTGCCCATCAGGAAAGGCTGGAGGACCTGGCTTTCGATCTGCTGGACCGCAATGACCACTGCCAACATGATCACCGCGCTGACCAGTCCGTTCGAGACCAGAGCGACGAGCACGGCGACCGCCCCGGAGGCGATGGCGCCGACGACGGGGACGAACGAGGTGAGGAAGACGAGCACGGTCATGGGAATGACCAGCGGGATCCCGAGGAACGCAGCGCCGATGCCGATGCCGATCGCGTCGACGGCGGCGACGAGGATCTGGACCCGCACATACTGCACGAGGGTCGTCCACCCGCGCCGAGCCGCACCCGTGGCGACAGGACGCGCCGGGACCGGCAGCAGGTTCATGACCCATCTGAAGATGTTCTCCCCGTCGTAGAGGAAGAAGAACGTCGCGAACAGGCAGACGGCCATACCGGTGAGGAAGGTGCCCACCGAGGAGGTGGCCTCCAGGGCACCGCCGAGAAGCTGGCTGCTGTTGCTCTGGAAGAAGCTCGTCGCGGTCTTGATCGCCTCGTCGATATAGCTCGAGATCGTCGAGGCGTCGATGCCGAAGGGACTCGTGGCCAGCCAGCCGCTGATTCCGGACACACCGGCGATGACCTGTCTGACGAGATCGGGCATGCCGGAATAGATCTGCTGACCGACGAGGCCGAAGAGCCCGAGCACGATGACGATGAAACCGATGAAGGAGATCGCAGCGGCCCCGCCGCGCGGTACACGCTTCTTCTTCAGCCACCCGGTCAGCGGAGCGAGCAGAGCGGCCAACAGCAGAGCGATGAGCACGGGCAGCACGACGCTGGAGATCTTCGACAGGAGCCACAGGGCCACGCCGATCGCCACGAGTACGACGATCGACCGCCACGACCACGCAGCAGCGAGCTTGAGACCCGGAGCCACATACGGTTTGGCCTCGGCTTCGATTCGACTGAGTGCGATCTCTTCGGCACTGACGGCCTGCGACGGGGTCGGCTCGGATTCGGACCGGGAACGCGAGGATCCGCGTCCCCTCCGGAACGCCTCCCACGCCCCACGGAATCGGTTCGGAGGTTGCTGCTGATCGTTTTCCGTCATGGTCCAACAATAGTTGTTGAAGCACTGACAAAGGTGCAATGATGACGCCGGAGGAGGGAAACAGTGGGAAGACGCTTGATCTATACGCTGGCGACCATGGGAGCGACCGTCGTCGGCGCCGGTGCCTCGGCTGCGGGGCTGCTCCGCCACCAGGCAGGATCGCTGCGCCGCTCCTTCGACGACGACAAGAATCGCCGCTTCTCCACCTTCGCCGAGGCGATCGCCGCTCCCCGACACAACGACGATGACGACTCCGCCGCCCTGGCCATCATCGGCGATTCGTGGCTCTGCGGGGTCGACGTCGACCCCGAGCAGGCGCCACCGACTCTCATCGGCCGCGGACTGGCGCGGATGCTAGGCACCACTGTGCGGGTCCAGACCACGGCTCGCCCCTCGGCGCTGTCGGATGATCTGCATCGGCAGGTCGACGAGGTTCTGCGCTCGCCGTGGCTCTCTCGACAGCTCTCGGACCACTGGACCGAAGACCGCCGGTTCGCGATCATCTCGATCGGCACCGGCGACATCATCCACCCGATCCAGGCGACCATCGGCGTTCCCGTGCTCAACCAGGCCATCAACAGGCTCCAGCGCGAGGGCCGCTACACCGTGTTCGTCCTCGTCTGCCCCAACCTCGGCGGTCTGCCGGGCCTGCGCGATCCGCTCAAGACGTCGCTGCGGCGGACCTCACGGGTCCTCGCCGGTTCCCAATGGCTGGCAGCGCTGGCCGCACATGCGGTTCCGCTGCGGTCGACGGGATCACTGAGCGGAACGACACGCCGGTCTCTGCTCAACGACTCGGGACGATTCCCCAGCGAACTCGGCTATGCACAGCTGTCCTCGACCCTGCTGTCGGCGATCGCCGAGCGCATCGCAGCCCCGGTCGTCGTCGACCGCAGCCTCGATATCCCGGAGAATGGCGAAACCGCCCGCCGTCACGAACTGATCCCCGGTGCCGAGGCTCAGTCAGCTGCCGAAGGATCAGCGGTGACAGAAGGCGTCAGGGCCGACTCGGTCCCGAATCACTCGGAGGCCGTCTCGTGATCCCTGTGGTCCTCGCTTCCCAGTCTCCATCTCGACGCCAGATCCTCCGAGCCGGCGGGATCGACCCGGTCATCATCGTCTCCGAGGTCGACGAACGCGCTATCGAAGACGAATTCTCTGGTTCCGTCGGCGATCTCACCACGGCTCTCTCGGAAGCGAAAGCCCGCGCGGTCATCGACCGGATCATCGGTTCCGCTCCCCCGGCGCTCGAGGACGCGGACACCGTAGTCGTCATCGCCGGCGACTCCCTGCTCGAATTCGACGGCCGGGCCATCGGCAAACCGGGAACGGCCGACCGCACTCGCGAAGTGTGGTCGGCGATCGCCGGTCAATGGACGACGCTGCACTCGGGGCATACCGTCGCCGTCCTCATCCGGACTCCGCAAGCGAACGGCACTGCCGGGCGGGCAGGAGCTGACGACCGCCGCGACAGCACTGATCACGCCGATCGAACCGACCCGAAGGCCTTCGAACTCAGCGCACTGCGCTCTCAGCGGTCGGCCACCTCGGTGCTCATCGGCTCACCCGACCCGGAGGAGCTCGAGGCGTACATCGCTACCGAAGAGCCCTTTCATGTGGCCGGGGCGCTGACGATCGACGGATTCGGCGGCGCCTTCGTCGACCGGCTCGACGGCGACCATCTCACCGTCCTCGGACTCAGCCTGCCCGTCGTACGCGAACTGGTCACCGATATGGGCCTGTTCTGGCCCGATCTGTGGACTCTCCAGCGGTAGACTCGAGACGAGTTCGATGACACGCCCGAGGACATTGAAGTTCTCGTCCCAATTTTTTATCGCTGTCCTACAAACCCTTGGTGCTGTTCTCTAAATTGTTCTGTGATCATACAAAGGAGCACCATGACCACAGTCCTCTCCGACTCCACGACCTCGGTTCTGAGCACCACTGTTCCGACCGGGGCCGTCCGCCGGGTCCTCATCGCCAACCGCGGTGAGATCGCTCTGCGCATCATCCGGGCCGCCCACGACCTCGGCATCAAGGCCGTCGCCGTGTACACCCGTGCCGATTCCGATGCCGATTTCGTCGAACTCGCCGACGATGCGTGGCTGCTGGACGGATCCGGAGCCGGGGAGACGTATCTCGACATCGAGAAGATCCTCGCCCTGGCCAAGCGCTCCGGCGCCGATGCCGTCCATCCCGGCTACGGCTATATGGCCGAGAACGCGCAGTTCGCCCAGGCCGTCATCGATGCCGGGCTTATCTGGGTCGGTCCTCCCCCGGCAGCGATCGAGCTCCTCGGTGACAAGTCCGGAGCCCGGGCCGTCGCCGAGGCTGTCGACGCTCCGGTCGCTCCCGGTTCCGACGGTGCCGTGGCCGATCTAGCCGAAGCCGCCGAAGTGGCCGACCGGATCGGGTTCCCCGTCGTCGTCAAGGCCGTCCACGGCGGAGGCGGACGCGGTTTTCGCGCCTGTTCTGCCGCCGAGGACCTCGAAGCCGCCTACACTGCGGCGACCCGCGAGGCCCAGAGCGCCTTCGGCCGCGGTGAGTGCCTCATCGAGAAGCAGATCGTGCGCCCCCGCCACCTCGAGACCCAGTGCCTGGCCGATGCCCACGGCAATGTGCGGGTCGTGTCCACACGCGACTGCACTCTGCAGCGTCGCAACCAGAAGATCATCGAAGAGGCGCCCGCCCCGTTCCTCACCGCCGAACAGGAGCGCATCGTCTCCGCAGCCTCGGTTCGTCTGCTCGCCCACGTCGGCTACGTCGGCGCCGCGACGTGCGAGTTCCTCCTCGGAGAGGACGGCACGATCATCTTCATGGAAGCCAATGCACGCATCCAGGTCGAACACACCGTCACCGAGGAGGTCACCGGAGTCGACCTCGTCGGCTGGCAGGTGCGCATCGCCTCGGGTGAGACCCTGCCGGATGAGTTCCCCGCCGCGCGCGGACACTCCTTCCAGTTCCGCATCAACGCCGAGGACCCGACCACGTTCTTCCCCGCCACCGGCGCGGTGAAGAACTACCGTGCGCCGTCGGGCCCAGGCGTGCGGCTGGACTCCGGCATCGGCGAAGGCAGCGTCGTCGGCACGGACTTCGACCCGATGCTGGCCAAACTCGTCGTCACCGGCGCCACCCGTGACGAGGCCCTGGCACGAGCACGTCGGGCGCTGTCCGAATACCGCATCGAGGGCGTCTCGACACTGCTGCCGCTGCACCGGGTGCTCGTGGACGAACCGTCCTTCGCGACCGATTTCAAGGTCTGGACCAACTGGCTCGAAACCGCTTTCGTCAATCCGCTTGTCGATCCACCGCTAGGAGAACAGATGAGTACTGCAACCGACAGCTTCAGTGTTGTGGTCGAGGTCGATGGCCGTCGGATGACCGTGTCGGTCCCCAAGGACGTCATCTCGGACCTCGGTCATGTTCCCAGCCCCAGCGTGCCACGGCGCAAACGCGGGCTGAGCAGCCGCAAGGGTGCGAAGCTCGCCGACGATTCGAACGCGCTCAACGCTCCCATGCAGGGCACCATCATCTCCATCGCCGTCAATCCCGGTGACACCGTCGAAGTCGGTGACACCCTTGCCGTCATCGAGGCGATGAAGATGGAGCAGCCGCTCAAGGCCGGTCACTCCGGCACCGTCTCCGAGGTGCTCGTCGACGCAGGCGCCTCGGTGAAGTCCGGTGAGGCGATCATCCGCTTCGCCGCCTGAGGAGTGTCGACTGCCCGCATTCGGTTCGCACCGAATGCGGGCAGTCCCGAATGCAGATATCCCTGCCCGGGTCACCGCTGAAGATCGGTGATCCGGGCAGTGATGTATTCGGATTCGGCATCGTTGCCGGGGCATTCCAGACCGGCGGCATAGGCGTCCTCAGCTTCGGTCGTGAGGCCGAGTTCGTCGAGGGTGATGGCTCTGGCGATGTGGAAGGGCCTGTGTCGCCGCAGCTGCGGGTCATCGGCAAGTTCGTCCAGGGCCATCATGGCCGCTTCGGGTCCTGAGACCTGGCCGAGGGCGATCGCGGTGTTGAGAGCCACAACCGGCGACGGGTCGAGGTCGGCAAGCATCCGATAGAGCACGAGGATCTGCTTCCAGTCCGTATCGGCGAACGTCGCCGCGTCGGCGTGGAGGGCAGCGATCGCCGCCTGGATGGTGAAGGCCCCGGCCCCCGGTTCCCCGGCGGCCGCTCCGACGATCCCGGTGCCTTCGGCGATGAGGCGGGAGTCCCACCGGCTGCGGTCCTGATCGGCCAGCGGCACCGGCCGACCGTCCTCGGTCACCCGAGCGCGATCACGGGCTCGGGTGAGCAGGAGCAGGGCCAGCAGTCCGCGTGCTTCGGTCTGCTCGGGCAGATATCCGACGAGCAGTCGGGTCAGGCGGATGGCTTCGAGCTGCAGATCGACTCGAGTATGTTCGCGTCCTGCAGTGGCGTTGATGCCCTGGGTGAAGATGAGGGAGAGGACGCGCAGCACTCCGGGCAGCCGGTCGCCGATCTCAGCGGGCGCAGGGCGGCCGAAAGGAATCCCGGTCTTGCGGATCCGCTGCTTGGCGCGGACGATCCGCTGCTGCATCGTCGCGGTCTCGATGAGGAACCCGGCAGCCACCTCGGCAGTGGTCAGTCCCGAGAGGAAGCGCAGGATGAGCACGATGCGTTCGTCCTCGCGCAGGGTCGGGTGGGAGCAGGTGAAGAACAGGCCGAGACCGTCGTCGGGCAGGTCCGCCGTGTCCACCTCCTCGCCGAGGTCGAAGTCCCGGAACCGGGTGACCAGCGCCGCGAGCAGCCGCCCGTAGTCCTCCTCGCCGATGGCGCTGAGGACACGCGCGGCCGAATCGGGGTCAGGGTCCATCAGTAGTCGGCCACCGGACGGATCTCGATGTGTCCGGTCTTCGCGGCGGGGCTCCTCTTCGCCCAGGCGATCGCCTCGTCGATATCGGCGACGTCGATGACGTAGCTGCCGCCGACGAATTCGTTCGATTCGGCGAACGGACCCGAAGTCACAAGGGACTCGCTTCCGGATCCACTCACGCGGACACCGAATTCGGGCCCTTCGAGGGCGAAGCCGCCGACGACGACCCCGGCCTCGCTGATCTCCTGGTCGAATGCCATGAACTCGTCCGGATCCGCTCCGCCGTCCTCACCGCAGTCAGGATCCTGTGTGCGTCCCATCAGCAGAAGTGCGTACTTCATCTCGTTCTCCTTCGTCATTCCACATGTCATGCCGGGCGGCCTGACACCATCATGACGGTCGAGGAGCGAGAAGATCGACAGCTGCGGAGCAGAACTTTCGCGAGATCGCCGTTTCGAGGCTTCAGAGGTGGCGGTGGAGCTTTCGTGCCGCTTCGGTCAGCGATCCGCTCACCGATGGGTAGACGACGAAGGAGGCGGAGAGCTGATCGACGGTCAGCCGGTTCTCCACGGCCATGGTGATCGGCAGGATGAGCTCGCTGGCACGGGGTCCGACGACGACACCGCCGAGGATGGAGCCGGATCCGCGTCGAGCGAAGATCTTGACGAATCCGTCCTCGATGCCGAGCATCTTGGCGCGCGGATTCGTATCCAACGGCAGCATCACGGTGTCGATGTCCGTCGGGTTCTCGCGGTAGTTCTGCTGAGTGAAGCCCACGGTGGCGATCTCGGGCGCAGTGAACACGTTCGATGCGACATTGCGCAGCTTGAGCGGCTGCACCGCGTCGCCGAGTGCGTGGTTCATGGCGATCCGGCCCTGCATCGCGGCCACCGAGGCCAACGGCAGCACTCCGGTGCAGTCACCGGCGGCATAGATCCCGGCCCGCGATGTCCGCGAGACCCCATCGACGACGATGTGTCCGGATTCGCTGACCCGCACACCGGCTTTCTCCAGGCCGAGACCTTCGGTGTTCGGAATCGAACCGACCGCCATGAGGCAGTGGGATCCCTCGACGCGGCGGCCGTCGGCGAGCACGACTTCGACTCCGTCGTCGGTGCGGGTCACCGAGGCGGCACGGGAGCGGGAGAGGACGTTCATCCCCTTATTGCGGAAGACGAATTCGAGCACATCGGCTGCATCCTCGTCCTGTCCGGGCAGGACCTTCTCACGCGAGGACACGAGGGTCACCTCGGTGCCCACGGCACGGTAGGCCGACGCGAACTCGGCGCCGGTGACACCGGAGCCGACGACGATGAGATGCTCGGGCAGCTCGTCGAGGTCGTAGAGCTGGGTCCACGTCAGGATGCGCTCACCATCGGGCTGCGCGGTGGGCAGCTCACGCGGATGGGCGCCGACCGAGAGCAGGATCGTCGAAGCCTCGAGAGTGTACTCGGTGCCACCGGATTCGACGACGTGGACCTGGTCCCGACCGGCCAGAGTCGCCCTGCCCTGGATGACTTTGACACCGGCCCGGATGAGGCCTTCGTAGATGTCGTTGGCCTGAGCGTCGGCCAGGGAGAGGATGCGCTTGTTGACCGCTTCGAGGTCGGCGGTGACTCGGCGATCACCGGACTCGGTGTCCTCGGCGTTCTCGATCCGGATTCCGAGCCCGCCGGAACGCTCGATCTCATCCATCATCTCGGCAGTGGCGATGAGCGACTTCGACGGCACGACATCGGTGAGCACGGCGGAACCACCACATCGATTCGCCTCGATGAGCATGACGTCGGCACCGAGCTGAGCCGCGACGAGTGCGGCTTCGTAGCCGCCGGGGCCGCCGCCGATGATGACGACGCGATCTGCAGTGGAATCAAATTCAGTGTTCACACTCAGATTGTCTCAAATCGCCACGACGCTTGCGAACGGCCCCGCCGGGTCGACTCGGGATCGGTCCGGTCAGCCCGGATCGACCACCTCGGCGGTGTCCTTGTGCAGGGTCGACAGGTGCACATAGGACTGGGCGTTCTGCCGGACCTTCTCCACTCCTTCGTCGGTCATCTCCCGACGCACCTTCGCGGGAACACCGGCGACCAGGGACCGTGCCGGAATCTGTGTGCCCTCGAGGACGACCGCGCCCGCGGCGATGAGGGACTCGCTGCCGATATGGGCGTCGTTGAGCACAGTGGAGTGCATTCCGATGAGCACGTCGTCGTCGACGACGGCACCGTGCACGAGAGCTTGGTGGCCGATGGAGACCCGGGCACCGATGACGACGGGTTTGCCGGCGTCGGTGTGCATGACGGTGTTGTCCTGGACATTCGAGTCCTGACCGATCGTGATCGGGGCGGCCTCGGCGCGCAGCACACAGCCGTAGAAGACGCTCGCTCCCTTCTTCACATGCACATCACCGACGAGGGTGGCACCGGCTGCGACGAATGCGTCCGGATCGACCTGCGGTGTGTGACCGCCCACAGAGACGATGCGGGCGCCGGCGAGATCGTTGGTCATGATTCCTCCATTGGTTCACGAGATGTCTGTCTGCATTCATCTGCAGTCTGCATGTGCCTGACAGTCTAAGGGGAGACGCTGCCCCGGGGGCGAGGGGACGAATTGCGGACCGATTTGCGCGATCGCCCTCATAGCAGGACAATGGTCAAAATTCTTGTCAGAAATTTCACACTGCCGGACCCTTGTGCGCCCAATTGCGTTATGTGAACCTTGACTGTGAGAGTTGCACGCCCGGAATTCGGGTGTGATCAACCGCGTTCACTGAATTCGTCGAAAGGTCACCATGGATTGGCGACACCGTGCAGCATGCCTCAATGAGGATCCGGAGCTCTTCTTCCCGATCGGCAACACCGGACCCGCGCTGCTCCAGATTGAGGAAGCAAAGACTGTCTGTCGCCGCTGTGAAGTCGCAGAGACCTGCCTGCAATGGGCCCTCGAGTCCGGTCAGGATGCCGGAGTCTGGGGCGGTCTGAGCGAAGACGAACGTCGCGCTCTCAAGCGGCGCGCCGCTCGCGCCCGCCGCGCCGGCTGAGACGCCGGCAAGCTGGGAGGCAGTCCCCTGAAGCTGCCGAAACCCGCACCGAGTCCCCCAGCACCACTTCATCGAAGACTGAGTCCCTTGTCTCGA